>JBDTBI010000520.1:0-4729 GCA_039924215.1 Acidobacteriaceae bacterium | reverse complement strand
CACGCGTGCTTCTCATTGTTTTGCGGCAAATTGCCGAGTCCAGAGGCGGCATTGCGAAAGTTGCCAAGGCCGCCGGAATTGAACGAGAAAGTCTCTATCGCGCTCTGTCGGCCAAGGGCAATCCCCGTCTATCGACGCTGGTCGCCGTCACCAAGGCCATCGGCCTGAAACTAACGGTCGAAGCCGCGTAGCTATTTCTCCTGCGCAACAATTCGTTACACCTGTTCCGGCACCACAAACGGCGCACGATAGCCGCGGTCACCGTCGCGCAACAGGCGATTTGCCTCGTCGTCCTGGATCACCTGCCGGGTCTGCGGATCGAAGTGCAGTGTCCGCCCAAGCCGGTAGGAGGCATTCGCCAGGTGAATCAACGATACGGAGAGGTTCCCCTCCTCGATGGGGGCGTTGAGGTCTTCCTTTTTGCGGCTGACTACGCAGTCAATGAAATTTTGAAAATTGGTGGCCTTGGACGCGGACGCGGATGGACCCGGTTCTCGCTCTTTCCCCAGCCAGCTTTCGTACCCTCCGGCACTGTCGATCGCCAGGTATCCATTGGACCCATAGAAGATGTTGCCGATCGTATTAAAGCTTCCCTCCTGCGGGCCGAGTCCATTGCTGGCTTTTTCCGCTACCGCTCCTTTGGTTTTGTGGCTCATTCCGATTCCAGCCTCGTGGTTCGTGTCCCAGTGGCGAACCTCAAACTCCAGCATGACGGGCTTTTTGCCAGGACGGTTGTATTCGAATGCGCAATTCAGCGTGTTTGGAGTCTGTTGGTCATCATCGAACATGAAGTGCCCGCCGATCGCCGATATCTTATCGGGATATCCCAGCCCCAACCCCCATCGTGCGACATCGATTTGATGAACGCCCTGGTTCCCAAGGTCACCGTTGCCGTAGTTCCAAAACCAATGCCAGTTGTAATGGAAATGGTTCTTCGTAAACGGCAGCAGCGGAGCCGGTCCGGTCCAAATGTTGTAGTCGACTCCTGCCGGAACAGGCGATACAGGCGTGTGGCCGATCGTATCTCTCCGCTTATAGCACAGCCCGCGTGAAAGATAGACCTCTCCGATCACGCCATCCCGTACCTTCTTGATCGCCTCCATCACGTCCGGCGTGGAGCGACTCTGGGTGCCATGCTGCACCACCCGGTTGTATTTCTCCGCCGCACGCACCAGCTGTCCTCCCTCCCACAAATTATGGGAGCACGGCTTCTCAACATACACGTCCTTGCCTGCCTGGCAGGCCCAGATCCCGATCAGCGAGTGCCAGTGGTTGGGCGTAGCGATCGAAACCGCGTCGATAGATTTATCCTCAAGCACCTTGCGTACATCGACATAGGTCTTTGGATGGGAGCCGAACTTCTCCGCATCTGGAAGCCGTTGCCGCATCACATTGTTGTCAATATCGCAGAGTGCCGCGATCTCGACATTCGGCATCGCCCCATATGCCTGAATGTGCGACAGGCCACGGCCGCGCAAACCAATAATCGCAACGCGTACCCGATCGTTGGCGCCTATTATCTTCGCCTGCGCGCCCAGGGCTTTCAGTGGCTGAACGGCTGCAATGGTGGCGGCCGCTTTGGCGCCCGTTTTCAAAAACTCTCGTCTGCTCTCATCCATTTCGCATCATCCTTGTCGTTTTTTGCCCTGCTTGCCGTAACCGTTATTACTTGGCAGCATAGCGATTGTATTGCTCGGCCACGTGCGCTTGCTTGTAGTTGCCATCGTGGATCAGCACTCGGTACTGAAAATTGATGGATTCTCCGGCGGGAACAGTATAGCTGCCATTCTGCTTTTTATCGTGGAGGAAATAGGAGAGCCCGAAAGGATTGGCTGCCAGCAATCCGTAGCCCCGAGCGTGCCAGTAAGTCGGATGACGAAAGCTGTTCGGGCTATCCATGATTACAACGCCGAGCGATTGGCCATTGATGACGCCATCGACGTCAACCCAGTTGGCTCGCTTGCCCCAGATCTGAGCCTCGTCGTGGCGGCCCTTGGAATCCACCATCTTTCCTGTGGGAGCATTCAGTTCGGGTGCGAGACGAAGAGCAAAGCTACCCTCCTTCGTATCGCCAAACGTCACCGGGCCATGGTTGGCATCGATAACAATTTTGGTATCGATCGTCCGCGATCCCTTCTCGCCCCGAAACGTAAATTCCTGAGTCTCGCGCGCGAACGGCTTGTGGTCTGGCCCCTCAAGGTCAAACGTAGCGCGAATCGTTCCGGAAGTAGCTCCGCCACGCATCTCGTCGATCTTGCGGAACACCATGCGGCCAAAATTGTCCGGATAGCCCTTACCGTAATATTTCAAAAATACTTGTTCGGCCCAGAAGTCATAGCCGTTGATGTTTCCATGTCCGAAATACATGTCACGCTGATGTGGCTCCAGGCCCCGATCATGCTGATGCGCGGCCGGAATTGTGTCTCCAATCGGGAATCCACGCGTGACCACGATCCCATTGGGATCTCGTAGAGGCTGCAAGTATGCCTTGGCCGTGTCGGGACCAAAGTAATATACGGTGAAAGGTTTCTTGCCAATCGTCACCTGGATGGTATCGCCCCTGCGAAGGAAGGTCACCGCTTCGGACTGACCACGGCCCGGTGATGGGAGTAGCGCCATTCCCACGAGCATTAGAAGCGTCGTTGCAAGCTTGTTCCGCATGGAAATCTTTCCCTCAGGTTGACTTGGTATGGCTGCCTTGTGCGGATCCATGCTGAATTTGGGCACAGTTCCGAATCACAAGGCTGCACTGTATACGTTACACCGCTGCACCTACGATCGAGAGAACTCTATCTCACCCTCAAGGCAAGCTGTCTTCAGTGCATGCTTACGCGATTGGAAGATATTCGGAGGCAGGCGAACTTGCGGTCTGAAGGGATCGAACGGCTGAAAACTTTAGCGGCACCAGGCAACTGAATCAGAAACAACGTGAGCTGCAGTCTGTCTTCATGCAGCGTTCGAGTGGACTGCGATCCGTACATGCCCTTCATCGCGCTGCGGCGCATCGCCCAATCGAAAGGCGGCATTGCGAAAGTCGCCAACGCCGCCAGAATTGAACGCGAGACCCTCTATCTCGCCGTATCGACACCATCAACTATGGGTTGACCGTTACACTGTTTTGCAGAACGAACGTCACGACGCTTTCGGCCGGCAATACCAGGTCCTTATTCCCCGTGAGTGCGCCGCCGGCAGCGCCCCCACCGCCGCCCACAAGTCCGCCAATCAACGCACCTTTGCCGCCGCCTGCGAGACCGCCGATGAGGGCGCCTAAACCGGCACCGCCGCCGGTCATGATCGCCGATCGCTTGCCTTTCCCTTGCTCCACGCGCTCCACGCGGCTGGTTCGCACACTATAGGTTTGTCCCTTGATGCTGACGCTATCCAGCCGGATGGCCAGGGTTGCTTCGCCCTTAAATCGGCCCAGACTCTTGGCTTCTGTCACCACTCCCCGCGCCCGTGCACCGGCGGGAATTGCGGTTTGTCCGTTCACTCGGATCGGGTCGACCACCGTGCCGGAGAATAAATTCCCCGTCTGACTGCTCTTGGAAGACAGAGTCTCAGCCAGTTGGATCCGAATCCTCGTCCCCGTGGGAACGACGATGGATTGGCTCTGCGCGGGCACCGGAGCGGCAGCCGTCTGTCGCGGAGCGGGTGCAGATCGAGCTGGCGCACGTGGTGCTGGCGCGGGTGGTGCTGGCGCTGCCGCTGCCGCCACACTCTGCTGGGGCTGTCCGGTCGACGCTTCCCCGGCGCTCGGCTCTGCTGCACCGGAGGCGGTTAGATTATTCACCACCGTTCGCACCCCCTCCACCGCAGAAGCATCCTTCGACGCCACAAGGCGCGCGGTCGCATCGCTTACTGCCCCTGTAAGCGTTACGGTGCCGTCCTTTGCCTCAACTGAAATCTGCTGTGAAGCCAGCGCCGTATCGGCTGCAAGTTGTTTTTGCACGGTAGCCGCAAGCTGAGCATCCGTCGTCTTTTTGCTACAACCGACACTCATACAGACCAGCGCAACCAGCGCCAACGGCAACGCCGATAAATGAAAACGGAACTTGTGAGTCATGACACCTCCAGGTACGCAGATTGAACAAATTCAATAAAGCTTTAAGTAGGGTTCCAGGTAGAAACCAATCTCGATGGAAAGATCCGATACCTCGTCCGCCTCTTCCATTGCACTGGGTTAGATGCAGAAGCAGTATGATAGCAGCCTCAAAGGCACACAATTTTCTGAATCAATGGAGCACCCAACAAAGAAATGGAAGAATTCCCGGCAAATCCTTCTGCCAGGCACTCTGCCATGTTCACGATTGCTTACGATTTCACCAATCCGGATGGCGGACGGTCCGCGGGAGCGGAAGCCCATTCTTTGTTCGGCTTTCCTCCCATACGGAAATGCAGTTCACCTCCGGCAACGATATCGGCATGGGTAAACCAGGAACGGGTCAGCTCCTTGCCGTTTAGTTGCACGCTTTGGATAAACAGATTGTCCCGCGAGTTATTGTCGGCGACTATCGTAAAAGTCGTTCCCTTGCCGGGGTTGTGGATCCTGGCGCGGTTCACTAACGGACTGCCAATAACATACACACCGGTCACCGCGTTCACTGGATAAAATCCAAGCGCTGCAAAAACAAACCAGGTCGCGATCTGCCCGCAATCGTCATTGCCTGGAATACCTGTCGGCGTGTTGTTATAAAGGGCCGCAACCTTGCGAACCCATTGCTGCGTCTTC
>JBDTBI010000519.1:0-4884 GCA_039924215.1 Acidobacteriaceae bacterium | reverse complement strand
CAATGATCCGCTTGAATTTGAGAGGGAACATCACGAATCCTCCCGGCGCCAGAAGAACGGCCATTTCCGGCGTCCCATGCCGTTGGCGGGTGGCCGGCCATTGGAGTAGGAATAACGTTCATATCCGTAATATCCGTAGTAACGCTGCGAGGCGGCATCCACGGCATTGATGACGGTGCCGCCGAGACGAGTGCCGGCGCGGAGCATCAGATCGCGTGCACGGCGCACGGAATGTTTGCTGGCTCGACCATAACGGATTACCAGGAGCACTGCGTCGCAGAACGGAGCAAGAATCAGTCCGTCGGTGATGGTCAGGATTGGAGGAGAATCGATAATAATGTGCGTGAATCGCTGCTTGCATTCTTCCAGCACATGCACCATTTGATCCGAGGAGATCAGCTCCGTTGGGAAGGGCGGTACCGGCCCACTGGGAAGCAGGAAAAGATTGGGCGCTTCCGGAACGGTCTGCAACGATTCTTCCAGGGTTGTTGTTCCGGAAAGCAAGGTCGAGAGTCCGACCCGGCTGCTGATTCCGAACCTGCTGTGAATGGTGGGGCGGCGCAGGTCGGCGTCGATGAGCAATACTGTGGCATCCCGGAACGCGAGAATTGCCGCAAGGTTGCTGGCTACGGTGCTCTTGCCTTCCGCGGGTGTGGAGCTGGTGATCAAAATGGTCTGCGGTGGACGCCCTACCCCGGAAAGCAGCAGCGAGGTACGAAGCGACCGAAATGCTTCCGCGAACTGTGAATTGGATTGCCCCAGAACATCCACATTTCTTTGTGCTATGGAGCGGGTGTCGTCCGTGAGAGTGTGCGGCAGAATTTTTCTTGCGCGCGGGATGACTGCCAAAGACGGTAGCTCCGAGATGGTTTCGATATCGTGTACGCTGCGCAGGCTGGTGTCCAGACTATCGAAGAAGAAGGCCAGGGCTACGCCGCCAAACAAGCCAAACATAAAGCCGATCAACACTCGCGAACGACGGCTCATGCCGGTTGGGAATAATGGCTTGCGGGCGTAATCGACGACGTCGATCTCACTTGCCCCCAGTCCCGCCTCAATGCCGGCTTCCCGCAGGCGAGAGAGCAGATTGTCGTACAAGGTTCGATTGGAATCAAACTCACGCTGCATCAGAACAAACTGGACCATGTCATCCCGCTTGAGATAATCCTTGGCTTCCTCGTCCTGCAGCACCTTGAGGGTCATTTCCTCATTGACGGTGGCCGCCCGATAGGCGGTGTGTGACTGCGCCAGAACACGTTTCTGCTCTGCGTCGATGGCCTTCTGGTTTTGTGCCAGCTTCGCCTTTAGTTGTTTGACGGCAGGATAATTGGGCCCGAATTGAGAAATGAGCTGCGCGTATTGGGCTTCCAGTGTTGCCTGCCCATTGCGGAGCGTCGCCAACAGGCTACCGGCTCCGGACCCGATGACTGCTGGGCTACCGTCGAGCAGATCGGGATTGGTGGTCGTGAGCATGCGGTAGCGCGCTTCCGCCACAATCCGTGCAATCTTCGCATTTGCCGCGGCTTTCGACAGGTCGTCCAGGGTATCCAGGTTCAGGTTGTGGGCCTGATCGCTGAAACCGAGAACTCCCAGTTTTCTTTGCAATTCAACCAGCTTTTTCTGACCCGTTTCAACCTGCTGTTTCAAATCGTCCAGCTGAGTCGAGAGCCATTGCGAAACGCGTTGCGTCGAGGCGTAACGGGTTTGAAAGCTGCGCTCCATGTAGTCGTTGATCAGCGTGTTTACGACTCGAGCGGAAAGCTCAGGGGAGAGGCTGGTGAAACCAATCGAGATGAGCTCCGTCTTCGGGATTCTGCCGACGGATAAACCGCCGCGCAGGAACCCTACCATCCAATCCTGGACGCTGGGGTCATTTGGATCCAAGTGAGTACCGGTTGCTTTGGGTCCGAGGAATATCGGATTGTCCTCAAGTTTTAGTTCTTTGGCAACCTTCGTCAGCAGAGAGTCGCTTTGCAGGATGGCCGCTTCCGTTTCCAGACGCGTGCCAAGATCCTGGGGACCGGAAGACCCGTTGCCGATGCGATATTCATTGGAAGAGCCGGGACGTACCTGGATGGTACCTGTGGCGCTGTATGTTTTTGGCGTGGTAACGGCACGGATGACGCCAAAGACCGTACCAAGAAAGATACAGCTTAAAACTATCCACTTCCGCTTGCGCAGAGTGAGCAGGTTTTCCGCCAACGCATTGCCTTCCTCGTTCGTCACCCAGCCGCCGCCGGTCTGGAAGGATCGAGGTTTAAATTCCTCTTGCCGCGTTGCGTTGTCTTCGATAGGACTCATGCGAGGAGGGACCGCTCATTCATTCTGGCGCTAGGTTACGACACGGAGATGGTTCTGAAACCCTTTTATGTGGACGAAGATTCGAAAAAATTCCAAGCGGCAGTTCTGTCCTAATCGGTGTATCCGATACAGTTTATGATCGCCGCATTCATGATCTTCCAGTTTCACCCTGCATTCGATTTGAAGTCATGACTGCGCCCTGCCACATTCTCAAAAATACAATCGCAACGTACGATTCGACCCTCAGTATCGTGAAACACCGAGAGAGATTTATCTGAAAATATTCTGGCAATGCGTACCATGAGGATAGGTGGTAGCAGCGTCACACGTCAATTGCCAATGCATGCGCCTGCATGATGGAAGTTTGCGGGAAAACGACACAAGCGTTGTGGAAAACAGGGGGTGACACAACTCGTCATCAGGTGTCTCCCCGCTTGCGTCGGAGAGAGCGACCCTGCCGCTGGTATGATCGTGCAATATTAGCGTCGGAGAACGACCCTCGCGGAGTGAAAGCCAGAGAATGGATTTAAATCGCCCCATCGTCGTTGTGGGCTCGGGATATGTGGGTCTGGTGGCCGCCCTCTGTTTTGCCGAGATGGGCTATCAGGTAGTCTGCGTTGACAATGATCCGGTGAAAATGGCGGCCTTGCAGGCCGGCCGCGCTACCATGCATGAGCAATTCCTGCCGGAGTTGCTGGGGCGCCATGGCAACCGGAACGTTCGGTTTACCACCGAACTGGGGACGGCGGCCCGCCAGGCGGAACTTGTCTTTATAGCCGTGGGCACGCCCCAGGCACGAGGCGGCAAGGCGAACCTCTCTTACATTGAATCCGCGGTTCGAGAAATTGCCAAAAATATCGATCACTATACGGTCATCGTGGAAAAGAGTACGGTGCCGGTCTATACCAACGAGTGGATCGGTGGGTTGATTACACGCTGTGGGGTTCCGCGCGATGCGTTCGACGTGGTATCGAACCCGGAATTTCTGCGCGAAGGCAGCGCGGTAACGGATTTTCTACACCCCGATCGAATCGTGATCGGATGCCACAACGATCGCTCGGCTGCCCTGGTCGAAGAAGTGTACCGGCCACTTACCTCCGGCGCGTATTACGAGATGCCTGATCGAATCCCCGGGCAATGTGTTCCCGCCAGACCACCGGTTCTGCTGCGAACTTCCCCGCAGAGCGCGGAGCTGATCAAGCACGCGTCGAATGCGTTTCTGGCGATGAAAGTTTCCTTCATCAACGCAATTGCGAATCTGTGTGAGATTGTGGGCGCCAATATCGCCGAAGTGGCCCCAGGCATCGGCATGGACCAGCGGATCGGGACCCAGTTCCTGCATCCAGGCATTGGCTATGGGGGCTCCTGCTTCCCCAAAGACCTGACCGCGTTTCGCTCCATGGCGACCGAGTATGGGGTCGACTTTAGTCTCCTGAGAGCCATTGAGAGGATCAATGAGCTGCAACCTTTACGATTTCTGGAGAAAGTACGGATCGCTTTGGGCGGCCTCGAAGGCAAGCATCTGGCTGTGCTTGGATTGGCGTACAAGGGCGGCACCGACGATGTTCGGGAATCTCCCGCGATGCGCATCGTGCAGTCGATCCTGGCGGAAGGTGGCACCATCGCGGCGTATGATCCTGCGGCCATGGAGCGAGCCCAGGAAGTATTGCGGCCAAGCACTGCATTGCGCTATGCCAGCAGCGAACTGGATGCTGCCATCGAAGCGGATGCACTGCTGATTCTGACCGACTGGCCCCAGTTTGCTGCTCTCGATCTGGAGCGTATTTCTAAAACTCTGCGTCAGCCTCTGTTGATCGATGGCCGAAATCTGTTCTCTCCGGAAGACGTCGTCGGCCGAGGGCTGATGTACCTGAGTATTGGGCGGCCGGTTGAGACGGGAGATGTCGATAGTCCTTTGAGAATGCAGGAACAGGCTTCGTTCGATGCCACCGCCGGTCCTTTTGGGCGGAGCGCTCGGATGCATGGGGCGGCCGCTCCCTATCTGGTTGCCCCAGCGCCTCACAGGAAAAAGAAGATGCGCATCCTGCTGACGGGCGCGGCTGGATTCCTGGGATCTCACCTGACAGATCGCCTGCTTGCGGAGGGTCACCAGGTGGTGGGCGTCGACAACCTGTGTACCGGACATTTGCATAATCTGGCGCATTTGAATCGCGAGCCACGCTTTGAGCTGATCGAACACGACATCTGCGAGTTCTTCGATCCAGGCTCCATCGATTACATCTTCAATTTCGCATGTCCGGCCAGCCCGCCCCAGTACATGCGTCTGGGTGTCGAGACGTTGCGCGTAGGCTCCCAAGGGACGATGAACATGCTGGAGCTGGCCCGCAAATACAGGGCGAAGGTTCTGCATGCTTCCACCTCAGAATGTTACGGGACGCCGGAAATCCATCCCCAGCCGGAAAGCTATTGGGGCCACGTCAACCCGGTTGGGCCTAGGTCGGTGTATGACGAGGCCAAGCGGTTTGGGGAAGCGGCGGTGATGGCTTATCGCGCACACTATGGCGTCGATGGCAGGCTGGTGCGAATCTTCAATACCTACGGGCCACGCATGCAGCCCGATGA
>JBDTBI010000518.1:0-4264 GCA_039924215.1 Acidobacteriaceae bacterium | reverse complement strand
GAAGACCACCCTTCCCGAGCTGCGCAGCATGGGCCGTAAAGGCTGGCGCACTCGCTGCCCGCAACCGGCGTTCTTCATCATGGGCAAAGAGAAGGGCAAGCTCGGCTATTACTGGAAGCACGCCTTCAACGTCGCCAAATGCGGCCCGGAGCTCGGCGGCCTGATCAACCCGGACACCGGACATGCAGTCCCGGCGAAGGACGGAGGCTATCTCAGCACGCTTGATCTTCGCGAAGCGAAGTTCAGCGAAACCTTCCAGGGAGGCAAAGATGGCATCACCCGTTTCTCGCCGCTCTGGCAGGCCGATCGGGGCAGGATTCAACGCGTGGCACCGCTCGATTACATCGGCCGCTACATGAAGGGCTGGTGGGATTATGCCGTTGCCGA
Source organism: Acidobacteriaceae bacterium (assembly GCA_039924215.1). GTDB lineage: Bacteria > Acidobacteriota > Terriglobia > Terriglobales > Acidobacteriaceae > JAKAAZ01. The sequence goes on along the minus strand of JBDTBI010000518.1, from coordinate 3,877 downwards.
CGAGCTGCATCAGTTGGCCGGCGACACGGCGCAAGGCAACGGTCTGGGGGTATTGGCGCGTTGTGCGGAGAAACTGATCGCACTGACCGGCACCTTGATGGGAGGCTTTGCCGACGATCTCTTCAACATCTTCTACCGCATGGAACCGCGGCAGATGGTGGCGGCGGGATATGAGGCGGGCAGCCAGGGGCGACGGGACTTTCAGGAACAGTACGGCGTTCTCGAAACGGTGGAGAAGGTACGGCAGACGGACAATGCCTGCTCGAAAGCGCAGAAGCGCACGGTGCAGGTCCTCCGCAAACCCGGAGCCTCGCCACTGCTCTTCGGCAAGTACCTGATGGAATCGACGGCGTTCATCACGCTTGAAGACATCTCCGATCAGCTCCCCTCCTACGACGAGACGGTGCTCTCGGTGGACATGGATAAGCCGCTTTCGAAGGCTTACGAGGCCGTCGAGAAAGACATTACCCAAGCCATGAAGGAGCATCGCGGCAACAAGAGCCTGATGAGCGTCATGCTCAACACACTCCTGTTGTATCCCGATCATCCGTATGGAATCGGCGCCATCTGGGGAAAGGAGTACGACCCGAAAGAGCGCTCGATGGTGTCGTTCTTTGTCACGGAGCCGGAGAGCCTGCCGGAGACCGAAACCTATGCCAAGGAGAAGCGTCTCATCGAGGACATCCGGGAGGAACTGCGACAAGGCAGGCGGTGTCAGGTCTATGCCACGTTCACCGGCAAGCACGATGTGACAGAACGGCTCCAACAGATTCTCGAGCAGGCGGGCTTTCGTGTAGTGGTCCTTCGCTCCACGGTCGCGACCGACAAACGCGAAGCGTGGTACGAGAGGCAGGTGCGCGCCGGCGTAGAGGTGGTGATCTGCCATCCCAGGCTGGTCGAGACAGGTCTCGATCTTCTTGCCTTTCCGACCCTCTACTTCTACGAAACGGGCTACTCGCTCCACACGCTCCGGCAAGCAAGCCGGAGATCGTGGCGGATCGGGCAGAGGCGCCCGGTCCGGGTGAAGTTCCTGGCTTACAGCGGCACGATGCAGGAGACCTGCATCCGTCACATGGGCAAGAAAATGCTGGTCGCACTCATGATGGAAGGGAAGTTCTCGGGGGAAGGGCTGCAATCGCTCGATGCCAACGAGGACCTGCTGACCGCCATGGCCCGCGAGCTGGTCGAAAAGGGTGGAGTCGGAGAATCGGCCGACGCCATCTGGAAAGATCTCGAACGGGAGCGGACCAGGCTCACGCCGGAACGTCCAGCAGGAATCGAAGTCCAGCCTCCTTCTCCAGTGATTCTCCCCGCCGACGTGATGGCGGAGTTCCCGGAGTCTCAGGAGCTGAACTTTGAGGCGACAATTCCTGCGAGTCCTGGGCCGCATCTGGTTCCTTCCACAAAACCACGGCCAAAGCGGAAAACGACCCCGCTCTGGCCCACGGCACACGTCGCCGGCGAACAGATGAGCCTGTTCGGCTGATCTGTTCGCGTCGGTTCGTGCCAATGCTGGAGAAGGGCAGCGTACTCTACTGACCTCTTCCAGCCGCAACTTCCCGCGTTGGACGGCCTCATTGGTGCAGGAACGGCGCCCTACGTCAAGAACCCTTGAAACTGACGCCGCCGTGACGCACCCCTGTCCGTCCCGATGAGACCGGGTTCCCCCTTGCGATCAACCCGGCCTCCTGAAAACAGGCCTCAACTACAGCATGAGTAGACAACTATTCATGGGAGACACATATGGCCACATCCACATCCATCCAAGCCCCTGTGCTACCGTTCGCGCAGCAGCAACCGGACAAGAAAACCGCCCCGGAGTCCATCGCCGCCGATCACTCGCTGCTCGAGATCGACCGCGAACTCGATCTCCTCTTCGACCACATGCAGGACGAGCTCGAAGAGGCGGGCGAGATCAGCACGGAAAGCAAGCAGGTGTTCGACCAGTTCTGCGACGCCTTTGGCGAGAAAGTCGATCGTATCGGCCACTTCATTCGAGTCATGGAAGCTCGTACCGCGTACTGCAAGACAGAAGCCGCCCGGCTTACCGCGAGAGGCAAGACAGCGGAGAACAAGGTGGACCAAACCAAGGCTCTCGTCCTCTATTACCTCGAAACCAGAAACATGACCAAGATGGAAGGGAAGCAGTTCACGCTTCGCTGCCAGAAGAACTCCCAGGATTCGGTGCGAATCAGCAATCCCGACTTGCTCCCTGTTCGCCTGAAACGAATTGAAGCGCGCTTTGACGGAGAAACGTGGCTACGCCTCCTGGCCGCAGTGCCGAAAGACCTTCAACCGATTCTCAACGCCGCCATTCAGAGCATGACTCCCATGAACGAGGCCATCAAACAGGCGGTCGCTCAGAAGGAGGCGGTCGAAGGCGCGACCGTGATTCGCGGACACCACATCCGCGTGACCTGATCTTAGGTCCACCACACCAAAAACAAGAAAGCCAAGGCCGGCGAAAGCCGGCCTTCGCACGTTCAGGAGCAGTTATGGCAAAAGGTCCCTTTACGCCCGATCAGTTCACCGCGACCCGGTTCGATTCCGCCGAGGTGAAAGCCGCCTTCGGCAATCACTTCCTTCACTTCGCACACTCAGATTTCAAGCGATCCCTGTTCACAAAATCGTTCTATAACCGGCTTTCGATGTGCTTCTCGCATATTGCAAACTACAATCTGGAGGGATTCTACGGCGTCTGGTTTGCGGACGACGAATCGCGTCTCAACTTCCTTCACCACACCCTTCGGTTTCCCTGCTACGGAGATCCTGCCTACACGTACTCGGATGTGGAGCGAGAGATCCAATGTCACATCCGGACCACAAGCCTGGTCAGGCAGTACGAATTGCGGGTAGATGCGTCAGTTCGCGGCCGAGAACTCGCCCAGCTGGAACGGCTGCAACGAAAGTACCCAACTGCTTCCCCAGTAGCTGTCCCCCTGGCTCCTACCATTCTCGAAACTCGGCTAATGGAAGTGCCGGTCGTTTCTGAGATCGAACCCATGCATGTCCCGGTCCAGGCCAGCCTGTTTTAACCTCACTCAGAACGGAGATCTCGATGACGCCTCTTTGCCGGCCCCTGGTCGATGTCCTGAAGCATCGGGGCATTGCCGATCATGAGCTTTTCCTTGCACCCTCCACCTGGCGCGACATGCCTTCTCCTTTCCTGATCGAGGGGATGGAGGAGGCAGTCGCCTCCATCCTGACGGCGGTTCGTTCCCAGCAACGGATCCGGGTGTATGGCGATTATGATTGTGACGGGGCGCTCTCCAGCGCGATCCTTGAAGCCACGCTTCGGAAACTCGGAGCGCAGCCAGCCATTTATCTGCCTCACCGCGATGAAGGCTATGGCTTTACTGAGGCGGCTGTACACCGCTTCTCCCGAAGCGGCACCGATCTCGTGATCACAATCGACAACGGGATCAACGCCGCCGGGCCAATCCGTCTTGCGAAACGGCTCGGAATGGATGTGATCGTCGTCGATCACCATCACATCGAAACCCGCGCCGATGCTACGGCGGTCTGGTCCGCCAATTTCTGTGCTGCCGGTCTCGGACTGATGTTGTGCTGGGCGCTGCTCGACGCTGCGGAGGTGCCTCATACCGAGGTCTCGGGATTCCTTGCCAGTCTAAGCAGGCTGGCTGCGATTGCCTCCATCGCGGATTGCGTTCCCTTGACCGGGGTAACCAGAACTCTGACGCGAATCGGTCTGGCCGAACTCGGCCGGACCCGCCATGCAGGTTTGCGCAAGCTGCTGCTGCTGGCCGGTGTGCGATTTCCGCAGCCTCCGACTTCTGAGCAGATTGCCTTTCGGATCGCGCCACGGATGAACGCGGCGGGCCGGGTAGCGCACCCTGATGAAGTTCTACGCATGCTT
>JBDTBI010000517.1:0-3611 GCA_039924215.1 Acidobacteriaceae bacterium | reverse complement strand
CGATAGCTGATCGGAATGATTGTAGACGAGTCTCCCGCTGTGCTCACACACCAGGCCAACGGCCTGCCTGAATCGAGGAAACCGAATAAGGCTCCTCAGCGCTTTTTCCGGAAATATCGAACCGCATGACGGCCGGAAGCAGGTAGCGTTGGTCGCACAGAGGGGCGGATTCTTTGGACAGTCGGACGCAGAAAACTATGACACGATAGAAGGGATGCCAGTCCCGCACGATCCTCATCAAGGTGCTGCCGCGTTTGCGTCTCGCGACTTTCGCATCTATCAACTTGGACGGTTGCTGGTCATCATCGGCGCGGAGGCGCAAGCTGTTGCAGTGGCGTGGCAGGTGTACGCCATCACGCATCGTGCCATCGATCTTGGGTACACAGGTCTGGCTCTCTTTCTGCCCGGTATTTTATTTTTAGTGATCAGCGGACACACAGCAGACCGTTACGATCGCAGGAATGTCATCCTGGTTTGCTACACATTGCAGTGCCTTTGCACCGCGATATTGTTCTATCTGTCCTGGATTGGCACACAGCACGTCGCGGGGCTATTCACCGTACTGTTTCTGATCGGTACGGGCCGTGCGTTCAGCGGACCCGCCAGCTCAGCCTTATTGCCGCACTTGGTCCCGAAAGATGACTTCGTCAATGCGGTGACCTGGGGCGCGTCTATTTTTCAAATGGCGAACTTCGTCGGCCCCGCACTCGGCGGGCTGCTGTTCACGCTCCCGCTCGCTCATTGGCTGCCGGGTTCGATCGGCGTGCATCTTGCGGGCGGCGCTATCGTGTATGCCGTCACGTTGGTTACGCTGATTGCTTTCCTGCTGCTGGTGGTTTCACTTTCCGTGCGGCCTGGGCGTCAGGAACAAGGGGCCCTGTCGGTTGAAACTCTTATGGCGGGCTTCCGTTATATGTGGCGTAAAAAAATCCTGCTCGGAGTCACCACGCTGGATCTGTTCGCGGTGCTATTGGGCGGGGCGGTGGCGCTGCTGCCGATTTTTGCAGAGGATATTTTGCATTCCGGCCCCACCGGATTGGGGATTTTGCGTGCCGCCCCTGCGTTGGGGGCCCTCACAGTCTCCATCGTGCTGACGTGGCGTCCTATGAAACGCAATGCGGGAGCGCGCATGTTGTGGTGCGTAACACTCTTCGGTTTGGCCACCATCGTATTCGGACTGTCGCGCAACATGACGCTTTCGCTGGTGGCATTGTTTGTCGTGGGGGCGGCCGATATGGTCAGCGTCATCGTGCGATCTTCAATGGTGCAGCTCGCCACGCCGCAGGCAATGCGAGGGCGCGTGAGCGCAGTGAATTCCTTGTTTGTTGGAGCCAGCAATGAGTTTGGCAGCTTTGAAAGCGGCGTCACCGCGCAATGGTGGGGCGCAGTGCCAGCGGTGGTGGTTGGCGGAGTTGGCGCGATTGCAGTCACTGGCGTGTGGGCGCTGCTGTTTCCTTCGCTGCGAAAAGTAAACAAGCTGAGTGAAGACGAATTGATGGGCATGGAAGACGAGGCTGCTTCGGCAGAACCGCAGAATTGAATTTCCTGGAAGAAGGTTTCTTAGCGCGTTCCATTCTCCAGCAGATCCATCAGGCCCGCCTCATCCAGGACGGGAACGTGCAGTGCGTGCGCCTTCTCGAGCTTTGAACCCGCTTCTTCTCCAGCGACCACGTAGTTTGTTTTTTTGCTCACAGATCCGGTGACGTTGCCGCCTTCGCGCTCGATGCGTTCCTCGGCCTGCTCGCGCGACAGCGTAGGCAGGGTGCCGGTCAATACAAAGGTCAGGCCGCCCAGCTTCGAGGAAGTTCGCTTCTGCTCCGCGGTAAAGTTTAGACCGGCAGTCCGCAGTTTTTCTACCAGCTCTCGATTGCTCGGCAAAGCAAAGAATTCCAAAATCGCTGAAGCAATGCGCGGCCCAATCTCCTGCACCCTCTCCAAGTCTTCCTCGCTTGCCTCCATCACCCGGTCCATGGTTCCAAATGCGTCTGCCAGGAACTGCGCCGTGCGCTCGCCCACGAATCGAATCCCCAGGCCCAGCAGAACGCGGTCAAGCGGCGCCTGCTTTGAGTGCTCAATCTGTTGCAACAAGGCCTGTGCCTTCTTCTGCTTCACCAGGTCGAGCGACATCAGCGCGTCTTTATCAAGCTGATAGATGTCGTCCAGATTGTGCACCATCCCGCGCTCTATCAGTTGATTCACGACCGCTTCGCCCAGTCCCTCAATATTCATCACGCCGCGCGCCGCAAAATGCAGCAAGCTCTCGCGCAGACGCGCCGGGCAGTTGACATTGATGCATCGCCAGTCCACTTCTCCCTCTTCGCGCACCAGTTTGTTGTGGCATTCCGGGCAACGCGTGGGAAAAGGAAAATCGTGTGCATCCGTGGGCCGCTTGTCGAGCAGAACTCCGACGACTTTGGGGATCACGTCGCCGCCACGCTCCACGGTGACAAAATCCTTGATCTTCAACCCCAGCCGCTGAATCTCGTCCGCATTGTGCAGCGTTGCGCGGCTGACCGTCGTGCCGCCGATTGCCACCGGAGTCAGCGCCGCCACCGGCGTAATCTTGCCCGTGCGCCCCACCTGTATCAGGATGTCCTCAACCTGCGTTACGCCCGCGCGAGCAGCAAATTTGTAGGCGATGGCCCAGCGCGGGGCGCGTCCGGTAAACCCCAATCGATCCTGCAACGCCGTGCTGTCTACCTTCAATACGACGCCGTCGATTTCATACGACAGCGAGTCGCGCATGGCGTCCGCTTTGGAGATAAAATCCCATGCTTCGTCCAGATTTCGCACCCGCTCGCGCTGTGGATTCACGCGGAAACCGGCGGCAGTCAAAGCATCCAGAGCCTTGCTCTGATGCGGGGAAATATAGCCGTCCGCGTCCAGTGCAAAGTAGGCGTAAAAGTCCAGTCGTCTCTGGGCCACAATATTCGGCTCCAGCGTGCGCAGCGTTCCCGCGGCCGCATTGCGCGGGTTTGCTGCAGGGGCAAGCCCCTGTTCTTCTCGTTCCGCATTCAATTTTTGAAACGCGGCCAGCGGCAGAACCACCTCACCGCGGATCTCGAAATCTTCGGGTAAGCCGGACGCGCGAAGCCTCGCCGTGGAAAGGCTCAGCGGAACGGAGCGAATCGTACGAACATTCGTCGTCACGTCTTCGCCGGTCACGCCATCGCCGCGAGTCACACCGCTCACCAGGTGCGCATGCTCATAGGTCAGTGCCAGCGACAGCCCATCCAGTTTCAGTTCGCAGACATAGTCAATTTCTCTTTCACCCGCCAGCTCCTGCACGCGGCGGCCCCACTCCCGCAACTCGGCTTCGTCGTACGTATTGTCGAGGGACAGCATGGGCCGCGAGTGTCGCACTTTGGCAAAGCCTTCCTTCGGCTTGCCGCCTACACGCTGCGTGGGAGAGTCCTGCGTGCGCAACTCCGGATTCGCATCTTCCAGAGCGCGTAGTTCGCGCATCCACGTGTCATATTGCGCATCGGAAACCTCCGGCGCATCCAAGCCATAGTAGAGGGTTTCGTGATGGCGCAATGTTTCACGCAGAGCTTCGATCGCTTTTTCTACCGAGTCATTCGCAGGGCGCTTGGACATCATTCAAATTATAG
>JBDTBI010000516.1:0-2885 GCA_039924215.1 Acidobacteriaceae bacterium | reverse complement strand
TCCAGCCCATGACCTGCCAGATGTGCGAAAACGCCCCCTGCGAACAGGTATGTCCGGTGGGGGCGACGGTGCATTCGCCCGAAGGGCTGAACCTGATGTTGTATCAGCGCTGCGTGGGCACGCGCTACTGCTCAAACAATTGTCCGTATAAAGTGCGCCGATTCAATTGGCTGCTGTTCTCCGATTACGAGACGGAATCGCTGAAGTTGATGCGCAATCCGGAAGTTACGGTCCGCAGCCGCGGCGTAATGGAGAAATGCACGTACTGCGTGCAGCGTATCAGCAAGGCGAAAATACGCGCTGACAAAGAAAATCGCGGCATTCGAGATGGAGAGGTCGTCACCGCCTGCCAGGAGGCGTGCCCGACCCATGCCATTACGTTCGGCAACATCAACGACAAGAACAGCCGCGTGTCCCAGATCAAGGCGCAGACACGCAACTACACCGTCCTGGCAGACCTCAACACGCGTCCTCGGACGTCCTATATTGCCGGGGTGGAGAATCCCAACCCGGATTTGATAGAAAACGCTTAATTTTAAGAATGCTGTATAGACTCTGGAAGACTGACGCAGTGAGGGAAACCTCAGCGAACTGAAGAGGTTGCACCAAGCATGGCTACGAAAGATATTTTGCCTCCTGACCCAATGGTCGACCCGGAGACGGGCGAACAGCTGGTCATTGCTCCTGGGCATACGTTCCGCTCGGTCACCGAGAAGCTGTCGAATATTGTGCTGACGCCGCACACGCCGGCGGGCTGGTTCTTCGGCTTCGCGCTGGTCGGCAGTTTGACCATCATGCTCCTGGTCGCGGTCACCTGGCTGTTCCTGAAAGGCGTGGGCATCTGGGCGATCACCATCCCTGTCGCCTGGGGCTTCGCCATCATCAACTTTGTCTGGTGGATTGGGATCGGCCATGCCGGAACGCTGATTTCAGCCATCCTTCTGCTCTTCAAGCAGAGCTGGCGCAACTCGATCAACCGATTTGCGGAAGCAATGACCTTGTTCGCGGTTGTTTGCGCGGCGATGTTCCCGGTGATTCATACCGGGCGTCCGTGGCTAGCCATCTACTGGCTCTTTCCTTACCCGAACACGATGAATTACTGGCCGCAGTTCCGTTCCCCGCTGATGTGGGACGTGTTTGCGGTGTCGACCTACGCGACGATCTCCGTAGTTTTCTGGTACATCGGGATGGTTCCGGATCTCGGAACCTTGCGCGACCGGGCCAAGTCGAAATTCGGGCGCTTCATCTATGGACAGATGGCGCTAGGCTGGCGCGGTTCCGCACGCCACTGGATGCGGTATGAAAGTGCATCCATCCTGTTGGCCGGTCTAGCCACGCCGCTGGTGCTTTCCGTGCATACCGTCATCAGCTTCGACTTTGCCGTGGCCATCCTGCCCGGTTGGCATACGACGATCTTCCCGCCGTATTTCGTCGCGGGAGCCATTTATTCCGGCTTTGCGATGGTGCTGACCCTCGCCATCCCGATCCGCAAGTTCTACCATCTCGAAGACATCATCACCATTCGCCATTTGGACAACTGCGGCAAGGTGATGCTGGCGACCGGCTTTATCGTGGCATACGGATACATGACGGACATTGCGTATGCCTGGTATTCGGCGGACAAGTGGGAATTCTTTATGGCATGGAACCGTATGTTCGGTCCCATGGGCTGGGTCTATAAGGTCCTTATCACCTGCAATATCGCGATTCCGCTGTCCACACTCTGGTCTCGCAAGTTGCGGCAAAATGTCCTGTTTCTGTTTATCCTCTCGATTGTCGTGAACGCCGGCATGTGGTTTGAACGCTTTGTGATTATTGTGACCAGCCTGACGCGGGATTACCTGCCATCTTCCTGGGGCACGTACAATCCAACCCGCTGGGACTACATGACATTTGTCGGGACTCTCGGACTCTTTACCTTTCTCTTCTTCCTGTTTATCCGCTTCCTGCCCATGATTCCGATGTCGGAAATCCGTCAGATTCTGCCGGGATCCAAGGCGAATGAGAATGAAATGCAGAACGAGGTTTAATGTATGCCAGTGCGTGAAGGAATATATGGCTTACTCGCGGAATTTGATCGGCCCGGCGAGTTGATCAGAGCCGCCAAGTCCGCATACAGCGCGGGGTACAGGCGCATGGATTGTTATTCGCCCTATCCAATAGAGGAAGCGGCGGAAGCGATCGGCTTTGACGAGCCGAAGGAACAGGCGGTAGCTCGGGTCTGCCTTATGGGTGGCATTCTGGGGGGCTTGGCCATGTTCATGCTTGAAACTTGGATTTCTGTATGGGCGTATCCACTCGACATCGCCGGGCGCGGCTTGTTTTCCTGGACGGCCTTCATCATTCCGGCGTACGAATGGACGATTCTGTGGGCTGGATTGGCGGCGGGCTTTGGAATGCTCGCGTTGAACCGGTTGCCTTCGCCCTATCATCCGGTTTTTAATGCGCCGAACTTTCGCGATGGCGCATCGACGGACAAGTTCTTTCTTTGCCTGGAGGCGGACGATCCCCGGTTTTCCATCACAGACTCACGGGTGCTGCTGGAGTCGCTCCATCCGGTATCCATCGTTGAGGTGGAGCATTAAATTCATGGTTATGCACCCATCCAATTCAATTCTTCGCTGGACGCTGGGCTCTGCTGCTTTGGCATTCCTGATGCTGGCCACCGGCTGTCGTCAAGACATGCAGGACCAGCCAAAAATGATTCCCCAGCGTGAATCTACCTTCTTTGCCAACGGCCGTTCGGTTCGCCCGCAGGTGGAGGGAACCGTGGCCCGCGGCCAGCAGGACACCAATGACTATTTCCATACCGGCATCAGCAACCAGCAGGCCCAGGACTTGATGCCGTTTCCTGTCACCATGCCGGTGCTGGAACGCGGCCAGGA
>JBDTBI010000515.1:0-3043 GCA_039924215.1 Acidobacteriaceae bacterium | reverse complement strand
CCTTCAAACCCAGCCAGTCCGAATCCACTCCCATTCTGCGCCTGCTGGCTCTGTAGGATGCACCCTTCCAACGACGTGGAACTTTTAATGCAACCATCCGATGCAGCCGTGACGTCCCCGCAGGTGCGAACGTGGCTGAAGGAATTCCATCCGCGTCGCCGGCTACGCAGCGCCGATTTGCAAACGCTACTCGCCAATTTTCTGCCTCGATCGGTTGCATTGCCGGAAGCGGAAAGCACCATCGTCGAGGTAGATCCGGTGACGCACAGTCGCGTACTCTGCCACTGCAATTGGCAACCGGAACCGATCCGCGCCGGATGCATGACACTGCTGCTGTTGCATGGTTTGGAAGGCTCGTCCAGATCCCAATACATGCTGGGAAACGCGCACAAGGCATGGAGTGCGGGCTGGAATGTGATCCGCATGAACATGCGCAACTGCGGCGGAACAGAAAGCATCTCATCGACGCTCTACCATTCCGGATTTTCCGGGGATGTACAGGCAGTTGCGAACCTTTTTGCAGCGCGCCACAACCTGACGCAAATGGCGTGGGTCGGTTACTCGATGGGCGGCAACATGGTATTGAAGGCCGCGGGCGAGTCTTCCCCGCCATGGCTGCGTGCCGCCATCGGTGTGTCACCCGTCGTGGATTTGAGCCCGTCCGCCGACGCGTTGCACGATCCTCGCAATCGAATTTATGAATGGAACTTTCTGCGCAACATGCTCAATCGCTATCGGCGCAAGGCAGAACTGTTTCCAGAGCAATTTTCACTTGCAAATTGCAAGCGAGTACACAGCATCCGAACCTATGACGAATACATTGTCGCGCCCAACTGTGGCTTTAAAGGGGCGGACGACTATTACCATCGTGTGGCCGCGGCGCGTGTCATTGATCGCATCGCAGTTCCAACGCTCATTCTGCACGCATTGGACGATCCGTTTATTCGCTTCCTGCCTGACACACGCGAAAAGATTCAAGCCAATTCGAGTATCGCATTTATCGAGACAGAGCGCGGTGGCCATTGCGGATTTCTTGCCCCCGCCACCGAGCATGACGATGGCTACTGGGCCGAATCCACGCTGCTGGGCTTCATTCAATCCGCCGTTGCGTCGGCAGCGGAGCAAAGTTAGCATGGATGCCGATTGGAGCGTCGCTTGCGGGGCCGACGATCCTGTCGTTGTCGTGCCATGGGGCGGCGAAGTCCGCGACACGGCGACGGGAAAGCCGATCGAATACATCGATCTGTGCTCTGCGCCCGATGCCATCCGGGAGGTTCCGGAGGCCGTCGAGTACCCCGATCTGGGAGCGGCTCTGCGCCGCTGGAACCAGCCAGAGACTTCGCTGTTCACCGCCAAATGCGACGTCTGGAACTATCCTGCGAAATTTTTCGATGCGGAAGACCTGCCTGGGTTCGCTTGCGCCCACGCCAGCTACATCGATCTTCTTCCGACCGACCCAAAGATATTTGCCAGCTTCGCCGCCTGTGAGCAGCTTCTGCGTATCTGGACCAACATCAGTCGATCCATTCCCCTTCCGGCAAGCCGCTGTGAGTTCACCTTGCGTCCCGCGCGCATTCTTCCCTCGGACAGTAGGATCCCAGCGGCAGCAGGCGTACAATTCTCTACTCTGGATGGATTTGCGACTTCGCTGTACGTCTGGGGGTATGGTTCCTCTCCTGAGTCTGCTGCGTCGGCGTGGTCCCAGGCGTTGCTGGCTTTGGTAGGGCCGATTGCCACACATTCCGAATTTTCTGCATCCAAGCTGTAGGATTCAACCAAATCACTTCATTTCAGGAGAACGATCATGAGTTTCGATATCGAAGGAATGCTGAACTCCGCAAAGGAAAAGGTTGTCGAAGCGGCCACCGAAAAATTTGGCTCGAAAGCCACGCCGATTGCAGAAGAGGTGGCAGAAAAGATGGAAGAAGCGGTTGCCGGAAAAATGGGCGTAACGCTGCACGAGGACACCCCAGCAACGGACGAGAAGAGTTCGTAGATTCGCCTTCCCTAACGCCCTGCGGCCGGACACAACGCTACAATAAAAGCGAAGCCCCCGTGCGGGCGAGTAGCTCAATCGGATAGAGCACCGGCCTTCTAAGCCGGATGTTATGGGTTCGATTCCCATCTCGCCCACCATAAATACATTCGGCAACGTCCAGAAAATCCAATCCTACCGTACAAACCCTTATAAAACCTAGCGATCAACGTCCAATGCGGTCTCAAGATTTTCTTGTATCTAGTCTCTGGCAGTGGCACTAATTCGGGGTATCGGAAGCCGTACTACGGAGGTACCACGATGCCATCGAATCTGCTGAAAAACACTGGGGTTCTGAACGCCAAATGTCTAAAGTGAATCTCGGTCAAAAAACTGCATGACGGCGACGGCCTCTACCTTTGGGTCTTCCCCGATGGCCGGAAATACTGGCGGATGTGGTTCTGGCAAGACGGCAAAGAGAAGCTCTCGGCGCTTGGCGTTTTCCCGTCTTTCCCTTGAAAGATGCCAGAGCGAAGCGTGACGCTGTGAGGCAACAGCTCGCGACTGGACTTGATCCTTCAATGGAGTGCGCATTGCCAGAAATAAGCGGCGCGTGGCCCTTGAGAACTCATTCGAGACGGTTGCCCTGGAGTGCCTGGAAAAGCAGCATAATCGCTACTCGCCCAAACATGTTGACACCTTATGGAGGCGGCTTGGGACAGATGCATTCCCTGCCCTGGGTGCGCGTCCAATTCAGCAGATAGACCCGCCGGAGCTATTGGCGACCATGCGCGTTATCGAGGCCCGTGGTAGCTTCGATCTCGCCCACCGGTACTACAGGTCTGCGGGCAGGTCTTTCGGTACGGCATTGCACCAGGCCGATGCAGCCGCAATCTATCGCTCGACCTACGCGGCGCTCTCACACCTCACGTCAAGGGAAGGCAGCACGCTATACGCCCCGAAAAGTTGCCCGCCCTACTCCGAGCCGTCAACGCATACGAGGCCATTGGAGAAAGACAGACACGGATTGCCTTGCAATTGTTGACACTCACCTTAGTTCGCACCAGC
>JBDTBI010000514.1:0-8470 GCA_039924215.1 Acidobacteriaceae bacterium | reverse complement strand
CACTCACCAGGCGTTTCAGCTTCGCGTTCTCCTGCTCCAGTTCCTTCAGCCGCCGCGCCTGGTCCACCTTTAACCCGCCATACTCCTTGCGCCAGCGGTAATACGTCTGCTCCACAATCTCATCTTCCTTGCACGCCTGCGGTAAGGTCTTGCCGTTTGCAACACCCACCTCAACCTGCCGCAGCAGATTCACGATCTGCTCCGCCGTATGCTTCTTCCCTCGCGCCATAAATAGCTCCTCTTGTTCCAGTTTGTCTCACCTCAACTGGTACAAAAAGCGCCGGGCACTCCAACCGCACATCGAAGTTCGCCGTCGTGGAGTTGGTGGAACGAGCCGATAGGCGAGCGACCGCCGCGTTCCTCGAAGCACTTGTCGAGGCCGTTCCGTATCGCATCCACACCGTACTAACCGATAACGGCATCCAGTTCGCCGATCTGCCAAAAACCATGCCGATGCGAACACCGAAACAAGCAGCACGCTTTCATAAACTGCCGACAGCTAAAGACCAACGGGCCAAGCAACTCTCTCTTGGTTGATTCGAGAAGCTTTATATCTAATTTAAGACAGCTTCCGATTAGACTCCCGATCCGACATCTACCGTGACAGAGGGCTTTTGATCATAGCCCATTGAAAACGTGGGCACTGATGGCTAGCAGAAGCCCTCCAAGTCTTTTGAAAGTCCTTCAACACCCTCGCAGATCTCTGCTCTTTTGCTTCAAACCTCTGCCATGCCGTAGCAGAGGCTACACCTCGTCCGATTTTCGGTACAAGTGTGTTTAGGCTCTGGCGTGCTCAAAGTTAGGGTGCTAGAAAGTGCACGATGGCACCTTTGACGCAGATTTCTAATTGCCCCTCAAGGATACAAAAGTGTCGAATCTGCCTTGAGTGAGGCTGCCTTACATTTGTCGCCTCACCCGGGGCCCCGAGCTAATCCATCAAAGTATGTGTAGCGGCTGCCATGGATCATTTCTTCGGTTACCCCGGTGCAGATGCTACGTCGGAATCTCCATCATGGCGAAGAACGAATTTTCCGCGTTTCAATGTCCACTCTTTCAACATGACGAACAGTACAGGAACCAGAATGAGTACGTTGATGCTTGCGGTCACCATGCCGCCCACAATGGGAGCGGTGATTGGCTTCATCACGTCGGAGCCAATTCCGGATTCCAGAAGGATCGGGATAAGGCTGACCAGTACAACGATGACGGTCATCAGAACTGGCCGCAGGCGCAAGACAGCACCCTCGATCGCCGCCGCTTCGATGTCGGCGTTTGTCTGTGCCCGGCCTGTTTCAATGCGCTCGTTGAGCGCTCCGCGCAGATAGACGACCATGACAACGCCTGTTTCCACGGCAATTCCAAAGAGATCGATATAGCCGACTACAACCGCGACACTGAAGTTGTAATGAAGGATCCACTGCAATAGCAGACCTCCGGTGAGTGCGTAAAAGGTGGGGAAAATCAGTATCAGCGCTTCGGCAACGGAATGGAAAACAAGGTAGAGCAAAATCAAAATTACAAAGAACACAATAGGCAGAATGAGTTTGAAGCGCCGATTTGCCCGTCGCTCAAACTGGTACTCGCCTGACCACTGGTAGGTGTAGCCAGCAGGCAATTTCAGCTTCTGTTGCAGTAGATGGTTGGCTTGACTGACGAATCCACCATAGTTGGTGTTTGCCAGGTCGATGAAGATATAGCCGGTCAGTGCCCCGTCCTCGTCACGGATCATGGCGGGGCCGCGGGAGAATGAGATACTCGCCACCTGCCCAAGTGGGATCTGCGCACCCGATGGCGTCGCAATCAAGATGCCGCGCATCTGTTCTATGTTGTTGCGGAAATCGCGTTCATAGCGGACGTTGATGGGAAAGCGATCTCGTCCTTCGATATTTTCCGCGATATTTTTGCCTCCGATGCCGGAAGCGACCGCTGTCTGAATGTCTGCAACTGTCAGGCCATAGCGCGCTGCTTCCTCTCGGTTCGGAGCCACGTTCACGTAGAAGCCCTGGCCGGTTTTCTCTGCAAAGATGGAACGCACCTGGGGCATTCCAGTTAGTACCTTCTGGATTTGCAGAGCAGCCTGTTGCATGCCGTCGATGTTCGGCCCTTGTACCTTCATCCCAATCGGAGTTTTGATGCCGGTCAACTCCATGTCCAGTCGATTTTCTACAGGCATGGTCCAGGTGTTCGATAGGCCGGGGAACTGGAGCTTGGAGTCCATCTCCTGAATCAGCTTGGCGTAGGTTATGCCTGCGGGCCATTGTTTGCGCGGCTTCAGCATAATAGTGGTGTCGTACATGCCAAGCGGCGCATTGTCGGTTGCGCTGTTGGAGCGTCCGGCCGTGCCGAAGACGCTGACGACTTCCGGAAAGCTGCGAAGAATGCGGTCCTGTTCCTGCAACAGCACTTTCGCTTGCCCGATGGAAATGCCGGGCAACGCCGTCGGCATGTACAGGGCAGACCCCTCGTACAGCGGCGGCATGAACTGGCTGCCAAGATGAAGACCGAGCGGTAGCGTCACACCCAGAAAGAGAAGGTTGATTCCGATGACCAAACAGCGATGGTGCAGACAAAAACGCAGTATCGGCAGGTAGACCGACTGGGCCGCGCGAAGGATCGGGTTGTCTCGTCCCGGGCGGAGGCGCCCGCGAATCAACATCACCATCAGGACCGGAACTAACGTGATGGCGAGGATGGAAGACGAGCCCACCGCGAGAGTCTTCATCCACACCAATGGCCGGAACATGCGCCCTTCCTGCGCCTGAAGGAGAAAGACCGGCAGGAACGACACCACAATAATCAGCAGCGAAAAGAACAGTGCGGGTCCAACCTGTTTCGCGGCATCGATGAGAATGCGCTGGCGTTCATGCTCTTTTACTGGCGTCGCATCGCGTTCCTGCCGCTCAGAAAGATGTCGATAGCCGTTCTCCACCATCACGATCGACGCATCCACCATGACGCCGACCGCGAGCGCCAGGCCGCCGAGCGACATGATATTCGAGGAGACGCCGAGCAGATACATCGGAATGAATGCGACGATGACCGCAATAGGAAGCGCAAGAATGGCGACCAATGCAGAGCGAATGTGGAATAGAAAAAGAATGATGACGATGCTGACGATAAGGGCTTCTTCCAGCAGATCACGCTGCAGCGTATGGATGGAGGCGTGGATGAGCCCTGACCGGTCATAGCCTGGCAGAATCTGGACTTCAGGAGGTAGCGACGGCGCAATTTGTCGCAGCTTCGCTTTCACTCCGTTGATGACGTTGAGCGCGTTCTCGCCCTGGCGCATCACGATAATGCCGCCGACGGTTTCACCCTCACCGTTCCATTCAGCCACGCCTTCGCGGATGTCCGGACCGAAGCTGACTGTTCCCAGATCGCTGATCAAAACGGGCGTGCCACCTTTGCTACCCACGGCAACTGAACGCAAGTCGTCGAGTGAGTGGAGATAGCCGAGACCGCGAATCATATATTGCGCTCCGCTTAGGTCAAGCACCCGCCCGCCGACTTCGTTCGTGCTTGCTTTCACGCGGTCAATCACGGTGGAGAGCGGAATATTGTAGGCAAGCAATTTATTAGGATCAAGCTTGACCTGATACTGCTTGACATAGCCGCCGATGGTCGCCACTTCCGAGACCCCCGGCACCGTCTCCAGCGCGTAGCGCAGATGCCAATCCTGCAAGGTGCGGAGGTCAGCGAGGCTGAGCCGGTGACTCTTGTCCACGATGGCGTATTCGTAGACCCAGCCCGCCCCGGTCGCGTCGGGGCCCAGCACCGGATGGACTCCGCTCGGTAGTTGAGAGCTGATCTGATCCAGATACTCGAGCACACGCGAACGCGCCCAGTAAAGGTCCGTACCATCCTTAAACACGATGTAGACGTAGGAGTCGCCGAACATTGACTGCGCTCGCACGGCCTCGACGTGAGGCGCGGACAGCATCGCCGTGACGATGGGATACGTCACCTGGTCTTCGATCAGGTCCGGCGGTTCGCCCGCCCAGTGCGTGTGTACGATGACCTGGACGTCGGAGATGTCCGGCAGCGCGTCGAGCGGAACACGCTGCAGAGACCAGATGCCGGCGAGCGTCAACAGCAGCACACCAGTGAAGACCAGAAAGCGATTGCGGGTGCAGCCTTCAATGATCCGGGAGATCATTTACATGCCCCCCGTTGCATCGACATGCAGTTGTTTGGTTGCGATAGTTTGGCCGTTCTTTTGAGCGACGATGGTCGCCTGCCACGTCCCACTGGAACCGAGTGATGCTCTACCTTCATAAAGCCCGTTGCCCATGTCATTGAGCCTGGCCGTAGTTCTCATCGCTGCCATGCCCATCGCCGGCATGGCAGCCATGAAGAAGGTCACGCTGACGGCTGCGCCTACAACGGGGGAATTGCCTGGGCCAGTCAGCTTCACTCGGAATGTGTTTGTCCCTTTCCGCGCGGGGTTGGGATCAGTCGTGAAGTCGATATTGTCCTGCGCTACCCGGGAGCCTGAAGACGGTGAAGGAACATTGCCTGCTCCCGGAGGCGGAGGCATAAACGATCCGGCAGCAGCCTGTAACTGGCTTTCAGAGTCGATGAGGAAGTTGGCTGAAGTGACGATCGATTGATGCGGCTTCAGCCCTTTGAGCACGACGTAGTAGTCGCCCACCTGTGGCCCCAAGGTGACATCTTTAGGCTCCAGATAGCCGTCACCCTTATAAAGAAAGACCAGAGATCGAGTGCCGGTCTGGAACACCGCGGATGAAGGCACAACCAACTGACGGCCGAGCGGCGCCTTCAAGTCACAATTCACATACATGCCGGGCTTCAGTTTCAGCCCAGAGTTTTGAAGGACCAACCGGACGCGCACCGTGCGCGTCGTCAGATCAATTTGCGGGAGGATCTGGTCGATCCTGCCGTAAAAAATACGGCCCGGGTACGCATCGACTGTAATTTCAGCCGAATTTCCAGGCTTCAATCGGCCGACGTCATCCTGAAACACTTGTGCGTACACCCATACGCGAGAAAGATCCGCAACCGTGTAGAGGCGGGTCGAGGGCACCACAAACATGTTGGGCAGCGCGTTATATTCCGTGATGTACCCGGAGACAGGTGAGTTGATGGTCAGATCAGTAATGGGCTTTCCTGTGTCCTTTAGTTTTTGTAGTTCGCTCTGCGATATGTCCCATTGCTGCAGCCGCTGCTCGGCGGCCACCGTTAGTGAGGTTGCGCCCGACGCAACCCCATCGACACGGCTGGCTCGCAATGCATTTTGGTCTTGCCGGGCCAGCAGGAACTCCTGCTGCGTAGCTACAAGATCAGGACTGTAGATCGTAAATAGCGGCTCACCTCTGTGCACGTATTGGTAAATTGCATTCGCAAAGACCTGGCGGATGTATCCAGAAAAACGCACCTGCACATACGAGATGAGGCGCTGGTCGATATCGACATTCCCGGTGGCACGCACATCGTTGTCGAGCTGCTTATACTCGACCGTGCCGGTCTGGACGCCAATGCTCTGCATGCGGTGCGGCGAGAGCTGCACGGGAGTCAACGGCGCCTGCATTTCATTTTGCGGGGAAGGTCCTTCCGAGGATTCTGTGGCGGTAGGAATGGTCGTTGGTGCTGCTGGACCTTCCGCGACCGGCTGTACCTCCGACGCGGAGGGACTTGTCTGCAATCGTGTAGCAGTTTTGTGGGTGCGGTAGAGAAACACCCCCGCAACGGCAATTGCAATAATTCCAAGCCATACGAAAGAAGTGCGGACGATATATTTGTTCATCGCAGTGCCGCTCCTGTCAGGGTTTCCAGATGGGCCAACGCGGTTTCGTGGTCCGCGAGCACCTTCGCCTCATCCAGCTTCATGCCCAGTACGTTCACAAAAGAAAGAAGGACATGTGTGAGCACGTCACGATTGTTTGCATAGGAATTGAGCGTTGAGCGAAAGGCCGCATCGGACTGCGGAATCAGCCCTTCGCGATATTCCGTTAGAAGTTGCTCATCGTTTGTAACAGCCACATAGCCACGCTTCACCTGAGAGAGTTGCTGTTGCAGGTGGGCATCAAGAGTCTCTTGCGACTCCGCGAGTTTCCCCGCCGCCTCGGCGACCTCGGCATTTACACGCGACCGGCGTGGCAGCCGGACATTCAAGGTGAAAATGTAATAGTCGCGGTATTTCCGATCATTCTGCTGGTACATGTAAGAGAGGCCGAAGTCGGGCTTCCCTTCGCGTTTGGCGGACGCAAGCACTGCGTCCTGCTTTTGGATCGTGCTGACATCAACCTGAATTTGCGGATTGTTTTTTCGCACCCTCTGTAATAGATCGGCGGAGGTATACCGCAAAGGATTGTCAATGAGATTTGCGGCCACAATATCCGGCGATTCCTGATCCCGATGCAGTAGCCCTTTCAACTGCGCTTCGGCATCTCCTATCTGCTCGTTCTTCGTTGTGATCTCACGGACGATCTTGGTACGCTCCACCTGAGCCCGCAAGACGTCCGCTTGCGATCCTTGGCCGACCTGATAGTGCGTCGTGGCGTCCTTGATCAACTGGCCCACAACACGCTCGTTTTCTTGCAGTATGACGAGCGTCTTCTGTAGATACGCCAACTGTATGTAGTTCACCTTGACTGCGTCGGCGACACCGGCAGTAGTTGCGCTAACCTCAACGCCCACAGTGTCCGCTTCCCGCTCGGCCACATCGCTGCGCAAACGCAGCTTGCCCGGATACGGCAGCTCTTGCGAAGCTCCGATACCCATGTATGAAAAATTGCTGTTGGTGTAACCCGCTAACGGCTCGGGACTGCCCACGCTAAACATCTGATACGTGAATGTCGGATCTGGCAGGGTGCTTACCTGGCGAGGAACTTGCTTCGCCACCTGCCAGGCGTAGTCCGCCGCCTTTATTTGGGAGTTGTTCTTGTTCGCCTCAGCCAAAAGCTGAGACAACGGTGTCGGCGTACTCGAGGCCGGTGTCTGTCCGAACGCGGAAGACATGAGGGCCAGCGCGAGCATGACGGTCGCCAAGGTGGCCGCAGTCATATATGAGCTCCATTCTCAAATGCAATTTATGGATATTTGCAGTTTGCACAGACGTGAGTGTGTGCTCAGCAAAAGCAGAGGACGTGAGAGGGGCGATCTAAATTCTGAGTATGGAAATTGACGAGGGCGGTGATTCCGGAGGAGAGTACTCGGGCCGCCCAACCCATTCCGTAGCAACGGAAACAGGTGTCAGCCACCCAGAAACAGTTAGATAGAGAACCGTAGTAACAACAGGGTGAAACGTTACAGTTCTGGTGCTTAGGGAATTATTGTAAAGATTCGGCAGACTCTTCTGGCAACATCCCTCGGATGCCGGTATATCCAGGTGGCCGCACTGCTTGCTCATTTTGCGGCAGCAGGCGCGTTCCGGTGCGCTCATCTGCGCATCGGGAGCCATACAAGCCATAGTCGGCGCCACGCATGTCGCCAGCACCAGGACCAGCACCGCGAATTGGCGAAGGATTCGCATTTGCTTACATGAGAGTACGTCTCGCGGATAGCTTATGCAAAGCTGGGCTAAGAGAGCGGCCTGATGTGCCAACTGGGGTACGCTTGGCAAGGGGAACGGCAGTCGGCCAGTGACTTCAGCACCCATAATCCATCGAGATTGTAAGCAAACAAAATATCCCCAGAAACATGGTTGTGCGTTGTTTGCGCGTGCGCGAGCTTTATCGGTGCTCATAGCTTCACATTCCGCAACCGCAGGGCCATGCCACAGATCGGGCAATTGCCCGGCTCGGAGCGCACCATCTCAGGGTGCATGGGGCATGTGTATTCGGTTTGACCATGAGAGGCGGGCAGAGTTTCAGACTCCAGCGCCATGCCGCATGATGGGGAACTGCCCGGTCCTTTCTGCCGCACCTCTGGATGCCTCGGGCAGGCGTAGTCGGCGTCAGAAGCAGGCGCGGCCGCGGCTTGCGGTTTCTCCCCGGTCAGATATTTCTCGGGATGTTCCCGGAACTTGGCAGCGCATCCCTGGCTGCAAAAATAAAAGTCCTGATTCGCGAAGCCAGCCTTTGCAGCGGCCTTGTCTGGATTCACTGCCATTCCACATACAGGATCTTTCATCGTTTCCACCGCTTTATCCGAACAGCATTGGCTCATTGTGTCCTCCTGGTTGACCTCATACAGGCTGACGCACGAGGCCGCCCGGTCTTACAGTCTGGGATGGCGGCAGGTGCAATCGAGGCACTTGTGTTCCGCGCAGATTCCGCAAACCTCAGTCAGCTTGCCGGCCAGGGATTTACGGGCGCGATGCAGCCGCACCGAGGCATTGTTGACCGAAATGTTCTTTCTCTTCGCGAATTCCCCGATGGGTTCTTCGGCAATATCAATATGCTCGATTGCCTCGCGGTATTCGGGCTTTAACTCCCCAACCAGATCCTTCACGCAGGCACAGGCCCGGCCTCGCAACTCCGGTTCGTAAGCGGCAGGAAGCTCCGCTCCA
>JBDTBI010000513.1:0-2946 GCA_039924215.1 Acidobacteriaceae bacterium | reverse complement strand
GTGCCTGTAGCAGGACGACATATTCGCCGCGTGTTTTGATCGCCCCGCGAAGGATGCCTGTATGCGCATCGAGTTTCAGCCCAGAAGGAAGTTGCGTGGCGGAGAAACGCATCGGGCGGTCTCCGGTTGCCGGAATCCTGTAAAGCAATGGATGGCTTGGATGCACACCATAAATCGACGGGCCATTGATATGTGGTTTGGGGGACGGCGGCGGGGTAAGGATGCCACGCTGCTGCGCCATTGCAGCGGTAGCCAGAAGAAAAACCGCCGGTACGAGAAGCGCGCCCAACAATCGCGCCGCCCCTCCGCCCCTGGTCATGGTTTGATTCGGACGATTCTTCTCCTGTACGCGACGGGCAACGTCATCGTGAATCTGCATAACTAGACGGCTCCTTGCATAACACGCAGATCGCGGTGCAGATTCGTAACGTCTCCTCTGCGACCGCACCCATTCTTTATGCTGCTGATGACCGCTTAGTTATCGAGTTTCTTCGTCACCAGTTCATTCAGGAGCACTGGATTCGCCTGCCCCTTGGAGAGCCGCATCACCTGGCCGACAAAAAATGCCGCCACTGTCTTCTTGCCGCCGCGATATTGTTCTACCTGCTTCGGATTTGCAGCGATGGCTTCATCGATCATCTTTTCCAATGCGCCGGTATCGCTGATCTGCTGCGGCTTCTCGCGTTCATAGACCACAGCAAAGTCTTCGCCAGTCTCGAAACAGCGGTCGAATAACTGCTTCAGCATCTTGCTCGACAGGCTGCCGCTCTCTGCCAGATCGGCAGCCTGCGCAATTCCCTGCATCGAGATTGGAGATTGCGCGAGTTCCAACCCGGCAGCCTTCAGGCGTCCCAATAGTTCCCCCTGTACCACGTTCGCTACGCGCTTCGGGCTTTTCGCGGCCTTGGCCGCTTGCTCAAACTGGTCGGCGAAGGTACGGCTGCTGGTCAGCACCTGCGCGTCCTGTGCTGTGATTTCATATTCGGCAATCATGCGTTCGCGGCGGGCTTCAGGCAGCTCCGGCATCGTCGCGCGAATCTGTTCCTGCCAGGATTGTGACACCACCAGCGGCGGCAGGTCTGGATCGGGAAAATAACGATAATCATGCGCCTGCTCTTTCGAGCGCATGGAGTACGTACGGCCTTCGGCGGAGTTATAGAGGCGCGATTCCTGCACCACGCGCCCCCCACCCTCGATCACTTCAATCTGGCGTTCGATTTCATATTCCAGCGCGGCGCGAACGAAGCGAAAACTGTTCACATTTTTCACTTCCGCCTTGGTGCCAAATGTTTCCGCACCCTTGAGCCGCACGCTCACGTTGGCATCGCAACGCAAGGAGCCTTCTTCCATATTGCAATCGCTAACAGCGGTGTATAGCAGGATTTCCTTGATGCGCGTCAGGTACTCATACGCCTCATCGGCAGAACGGATATCCGGCTCGCTGACAATTTCAACCAGAGGCGTGCCACAACGGTTCAGATCGATATAGGTCCGCTCACGCGAATCGTGGAATCCGTCATGCATGCTCTTGCCGGCATCCTCTTCCATGTGCAGCCGCGTAATGCCGATCCGCTTGGTCCCGGCGGCCGAAGGCACGTCAATCCAGCCACGCTCGGCGAGCGGTTTGTCGAATTGCGAAATTTGATAGCCCTTTGGCAGATCAGGATAAAAATAATTTTTGCGTGCAAAGATCGAGGTCTCATTGATGCAGCATCCCAGCGCCATGGCCGCCAGGGTAGAAAATTCCACCGCACGCCGATTCAAAACCGGCAGCGCTCCCGGCAGCCCCAGGCAAACGGGGCAGACCTGCGTATTGGGTGCAGCGCCAAAACGAGCCGGGCAGCCGCAGAAAGCTTTTGTTTCTGTCAGAAGCTGGACGTGGACTTCAAGGCCGATAACCGGCTCATACTTGGCGAGAATTTCAGGAGGAACCGTTGAGATCGCTGGCATATCAGGTTTGATTTTAGCAAGAGGGCACGGATGCAAGCGTCCAATGCATTTCTTCGCTGGTCAGCGAGAAACAATCTGCAGAGGATCCGCCTCGATAAGCCTGCGAGCCTGCCCGCGCGCGTGGTTCGACCAGGGGCCGGTCGGATCCAACTTCCCATACGTCACCCAATGCGGCAGTGCTCTGCGATGCTTGCCAATACGCTCATAGGCCAGTGCCAGGTTGTAATGGGCATCGGCGTATTTGGGCACAATGCGGATGGCAGCCTTGTACGACTCAATTGCTTCCGGCAAACGCTGCAACTCATCCAGCGCATTTCCCAGATCAAAAAAAGCCAGGGCATAATTGGGGTCCGCCTGAGTTGCCCGGCGATAGACTTCCTCGGCCTGAAGATATTGTCGTTGATTGTAAAAAATGGTTCCCAAATTGATCAGAGCGGCGGCATGTCCCGGATGCAGTTCCAGTACGCGGTTGTAGAGTCCGATCACCTCTCCCAGCACACCCTGCTCATCCTCCATTCGCACCGCCTCATAAAAAAGCTCTGCGGCCTGAGATTCGCAATACCTCTGGTTGGCCACTGCTCCCACAACCGTGCATAGCCCGTTGGGATTGCGACCATCAAAGTCGAAAACAAGCTGCCTGGATAATGGATCGACCATCGCGCCCTGATGGCGAAACACAACCCGGCTGCCGACACGCACGATGCCCGATTCCAGCAAGGGATTTTCCATTCCCGACACGCGTCGCATGGCCGCTACAGATGCGGAGATTCGAGAACTGGGAATTCGGTGGGAGGACAGAAGCCGAAGCTTCCGCAACTGAGAAAGTTGCTGAAATGTGTAGGTCTCGACAGAGGCAACTAATCCGGCCCGCTCCCAGCCTTGCAGTTGGCGGGCGGACACTTGAAGGATTCGCAGGACATCCTGACGGTTATATCGGGTCACAGACAAGTGCTCGCAGGTACCGTCTCACGGAACGATTATCCAATGTTCTGGCTG
>JBDTBI010000512.1:0-3797 GCA_039924215.1 Acidobacteriaceae bacterium | reverse complement strand
CATTGCGATGAATGTTCGACGAATTGAGGGATGATGCGATGTCATGAATCCACTTTGCCACTTTCGATTGGTCCGACACAATGGATGAAACCTCGTATCGCTAAACATTGAACCTCACCGTGTAAGTAGTAGCAGCCGATGGGCTTCTGAGGAGTTGTACCTTGGCGGACCGGACGAAAAATGTCGTTCGCCGGATATACTCTGGCTAGAGTTATGTCGGATCAACGGCCAGACATGCGCTATCGGCCAGACAGGCGCTATCGCTTCGGAGTGTTTGAGGCAGATGCCTCTAGCGGAGAACTGCGCCGGCAGGGTGTGCGCATCAAACTGAACTCCCAGCCCTTCCAACTGCTCCTGATGCTGCTGGAGCGGCCGGGTGTTCTGCTAACGAGAGAGGAAATTGCCCGGGAGTTGTGGCCGGACGGCACCTTTGTCGATTCCGAACATGGCGTCAATGCCGCCGTAAATCGCATCCGCAGCGCCATCGGAGATACGGCAAACAATCCTAGATTTGTGGAGACTCTGGCGCGCCGCGGCTATCGGTTCGTCGCACCGGTCCAGCGACTCGCGGCCAATGAAGCTTCGCCGCTTCTGGTCGCCGAATCCGGGCGCTCGTTATCGCCGGCGCAGACGGAAATTCCAGAGGAGTCTACGGCGAACTTCGGTCTCCGGATATTGGCTACTCCGGAAGAACTTCCAAACGCGTCCTATCCTGTCGTGCACATCATTTTCGTGCTGCTGCAATTCATGTATCTCGGGTTCTATGTGGGAGCGTTGGCGAATCTGGCGGAGATTGGAAATCTTTTTTCCTCGCTGCCGCGACCGGTACTTTTGCTGAATGTTTTGATCGTAACGGCCGCGATTCTGATTCCGGTCCGTGCTTTTGTGCTCTCCGCTGTTTTGTTTCGCGCGCCGCATGCCCGCGAACAGTTCCTGATACTTTGGCGATTTCTTTTGCCGCTGGATATTTTGTGGTCCCTCGCGCCGTTCCTGCTGTTACATCACATCAATTTTGGGTTGGCGCTTTCCTGCACGGCACTTCTGGTTTATTCGCCCTTCGCTCAGCGCTCGCTTGTATTGATGGGTGCGGCTAAGGCGCACCGGGAAGTGCAGCCGAATCTCCGGTAAACCAAGTAGCACGCTTTGCTGGGCCGCTTCCTGTCAAGCTACCAGCGGCTTGATCCTGCGGCGCTTTCGCGGGCTTTGCATCAGGGAACGCGACGAGGCCGCGATCGAAAATTGAATTCAATCGGGCCTTGTCGCGCGTGCGGATGGTCATTCCCCTCGATGAGTTCTCTGCGAGGGCGCGGTTACTTAACGATCAGTACGCCCTTCATGTGCGGGTGAATCGTACAAATGTAGGGGAACGTCCCCACTTTAGTCGCCTTGTACGTCCATGTTTGCTTCGGCCTGAGCATGGGAGAACGGAAGGTCTTATGGTCGGTGGAAACAGCATCATGTTGATAAATATCAACATCATCCCATTCGACAGTGTCCCCTACATGCACGGTAAGAATTTTCGGCTCGTAGGTAAATTGAACGTTCTTCGTCATCACCATCTTCACGACGTACGTCTTGTGCTGCGCCATGGCAGGAGTCGAGAAGAAAGCTCCCGCCAGGATGACGAGAACCGCTGGCACCACTGCCAGTAGAGTTCCAAATCGCATCTTCAATTGGTTTTGAAACATTTCAAATCTCCAGGCTTCATAAAAAATATCTGCTTCAAGTCGCCGTAATCCTTCGCCATCTCATGGCTAAAGAAACACCTTTCAGCTTAATTCTGAAAATAACTGCTGCGTTGTACTTATGAAGTGACCTAGGTCACGCCATGGAATGAATTCTTTCGTTATGGTTGTTTGACCAGTGTACTGCGCCAGCGATGAGCTTGTGCTGTCGAGATGGCGTGAAATGAAGCGCAATCGCTATACGCAAATTAGCAGAAGGGTGCATTGCTTCTCTCAGATGTGACAAGGGTGAATTCAGAATGACGCCACAAATGAATGCGTTCTGGGTGTTTATCGGAGTAAACGTCGTAGTGGTTGCGGTATTCGTTTGGGTGCTGCTTAGTACCCGCCACGCGCAGGAAATCGACATACATACAGCGTACCGGTTGCGGCGGCGATTCTTCTACATCCTGGCGACGGTACTGGTGGTGGCGATGGTGATCACGTTTCCAAAGATGCCCTACCCGAAAGCCGGGCACCATCCTGACCGCGTGGTGTACGTCGTTGGCAAGCAGTTCTCCTTCGGCATATCAAATCAGCCGATCACCAATGAAGACCAGTGGGAAGACGCGGCGGCCGCCGACCCGGTGCAGATACCTGTCGGGCAATTGGTGGAGTTCCGCGTCACCAGCTTCGACGTCAATCACGGCTTTGGCGTCTACTCGCCCTCGGGAGTACTGCTAGGACAGGTGCAAGCGATGCCTGGCTACGTAAACCGATTGCGAATGCGATTCAAAACCCCTGGAACCTACCCGGTGCTGTGTTTGGAGCTGTGCGGGATCGGGCACGACATGATGCGCAACGAGCTTGAAGTGGTGCCATCGCGGCAAGCAGCGCGTATGGCTCCGCCGACGGAGCGTGGGGCGAGGAGGAATCCATGAGCCTTGTTCTGGAGACAAATGCACTGGCCGGCGAAGCTGAAGTCCGCCGGTTCCGCCGGGTCACCCTGATGTGGATGGGAACGATGATCCTGCTGTTCCCGTTACTCATCAGCCTGGGTTATTTCATGCGAATGTACCAGGCCAAAATGTTTCCCACCACGAATCCGGGATGGTTCTACGCGGTGCTGACACTGCACGGCGTTGGGATGGTAGGGAACTGGTTCATTGGAGCCATGGCGGCGGTCAGCTACGTGCTGGCGCGGTATGTCCGACCTAGTATTCGCGTTTCCTGGTTTGCATTCTTTGGGACGCTGGTGGGGCTGGGGCTGCTTATCGCGTCAACGCTGGGCGGGTTATTTGGTGCGGGCTGGTATTTCCTCTATCCACTGCCAATACACTCAGGCGGTGCTTGGCCGGTCTGGGCCACGGGCTGCTTCTTTGCTTCGCTGGCGGTGCTGGTCGTGGTGTGGATGATCTGGTCGCTCGACGTGATACGGGCGATCGTAAAACGGTACGGATTCGGCGGATCACTCGCCTGGCATTATCTGATAGGAAAGAAAGATCCGGAGGTGCCGCCGCTGGTGACCATCACGATGGTGTCGCTGATTCCGGGAGTCGCCTGCTTTATTGACGCGGCGGTGTTGCTGGTGTTTTACGCGCTGCAATGGCAGATAAAGGGATTCGTAGACAATGCCCTGCTGATGAAGAACCTTACCTTTTTCTTCGGCCACCTCGTCGCGAACATCACCTTGTACCTTGGCGTTGGTTTCGTGTACGAGTTGCTTCCCTCATTCACGCAAGGTCGCACCTGGAAGATGAATCGTATCGTGGCACTTGCCTGGAACGCGGTTCTGGTGATGATGTTCATGGCCTATTTCCACCACCTGTACATGGATTTTGCCCAGCCGCTGATGGTGCAGCAAATGGCGCAGATGATGTCGTATTTCAGCTCAATACCGGCGGCTGTAGTTTCGATCTTTGGCGGGCTTGTGCTGGTATATCGTGCACGGATGCGCTGGACGCTGGGCTCACTCCTGATGTTTCTCGGCCTGATGGGATGGGCGGTTGGAGGCGTGGGGGCGGTGATCGACTCGACCGTCGCCATGAATTTCCGGTTCCACAACACGCTCTGGGTGAACGCCCACTTCCACACCTACTATCTAATGGGAGTCGTATTGATGTTGCTGGGTTT
>JBDTBI010000511.1:0-3568 GCA_039924215.1 Acidobacteriaceae bacterium | reverse complement strand
GCGCAGCGATCTGTATTACAGGTTGAATGTATTCAATATTCAAATGCCGCCGTTGCGCGAGCACAGGGAAGACATTCCATTGATCTCCGATGCCCTGATTCGCACGATGAATGAACGTCACGGCTGTGCAGTGACCGGTATGGACGCGGAACTATTGCACGAATTTGAAGCCTACGATTGGCCCGGAAATGTCCGAGAACTCCGCAATGTGCTGGAACGCGCTGTAGTCCTGTGCGGCAGCGGAATTCTGACCCGGCAGCACCTGCCGCCCGGGTTCGGCACGGCTCAAATCCCAGGCGTGGTCGAATCCGATCAGGTGCGGATGCCCGTCGGAACGACGGTCGATGAAGCGGAGAAACGACTGATTTTGCGTACGCTGGAATCTACCGGAAATAACAAGACACGGGCCGCGGAAATTCTTGGTATCAGCCTGAAGACGCTGCACAATAAACTCAAGGAATATGGCGGTTCCTGAGCGGTCGATAATCGAAGCATAGCGCGGTGATTCGGGTTGACAATGCGGGTTGTACCCCGAAGAATTTCCGTGATACGGTGGAAGCCTGGATCGGCATGCTGAAACTACAAGATGGGCCGGGTACCGACCGACAGTTGAATATCGTTTATGAGAATCCGGGTCAAGCTCGTACTGGCAATCACCGGCATGGTCTCCGCCAGCGTGGTCCTGTTGTCCGCGCTCTATCTGGCGCAATTGCTGTCGGAGCGCATCCAGCAGAGTTACCAGCATACTGATATCTCCACCCATCAGCTGTTGCTGGCGGTACAAGCCGCCCTCGAACACGGACTCAACAAGGTTTCCTTGCCAGCCAACGACCCGAATGCATTGGACGATGCGATCAGCCACGCATTACATCAGGACCCCGCACTGCAGCTGATGCTGACCTCTCTGATTCGCTACGAGCCCACAATTTACGACGTCAACGTTGCCAACAGCAAGGGCAAGGTTCTCCTCAGCACAGATCCCCTGGATCAAGGGGCTCTTCTAGCCAACCAGCCAAGCTTTATTTCGTTGCAGCAACAAACGGCATGGCAGAAATTTCGCGTCGTGTTCGGTCCCCCTGCCGTCTATGTCGTCGATGAAAAGCTGGACAGCAATGGGGCTCCATTCATAACGGTCCGTGTGGGCGTACGAACGACATTCCTCCGCAGCCAGTTGGAGCCCTGGTTACGGGCGGAGTTGATCATCGCGATCCTGACCGTGCTGCTGACCATTGTGCTGGCCGCACTTCTTTCCAACATGGCGTTGCACCCCCTGCAGGTCATCAGCGACCGCCTCGACCAGTTCATGCTGGCGGAACCGCAATCCGCTTCCGAACCTGGGCTTGTACTCTCAAAAACAGATGAAGTGTCTCGTGTCTCCAGCAAAATTGAGCGGATCGGCCAGCGCATGCGTAGCGTCGAGGAGGTATTTACGGCGCTCAAGGAAAATCTCAACCAGGTGCTTGAGAACCTGCAGGATGGCGTCATGCTGTTCACCCAGGATGCCCGCGTGGTTATGGTCAGTGATTCCGTGGAGCACTTTCTCGGCCTGTCGCGGCAACAGATGCTGGGTGTTGAATTACACGACCTATTCGATCGCCAGTCCACGCTGGGCCAGGTAGTCCGCCGCGCTTTCAATGCCCGAGTCATGCTCATGCAGGAGGAGGTCATCACCGAGACTGGCCGACGTATTCAGGTTTCGCTAGATTTTATTCATAGCGAGGACCCGAGTACCCCCTCCGACACTCTGGGTGCCCTGTTGACCCTACACGACAGCGAGTCCATGCGGCAGATCGAAAATGAGCTGGAAGTCTCGCGGCGTCTGGCGGACCTTGGCCGGCTGACTTCCGGCGTGGGCCATGAAGTGAAAAATCCCATTAATGCGATTGTGGTGCATCTGGAGCTGCTCCGCGAAAAACTGGCACGAAACGATAGCAGTGCCGATCGCCATGTCGATGTCATCCAGAAAGAGATCCATCGCCTGGATCGGGTGGTCCAGACCCTGGTCGACTTCTCCCGTCCTGTGGAGCCGACCCGAGTCATGCAGGATCTGCGGTCCATCGTGACTACGGTACTGACCCTGGCCGAACCGGACCTTGCCCAGCGGGCGGTTCAGGTCGTTTGCGTCATGCCTCCTTTCCCTGTTTCCGTCCGGGTCGATGGGGATATGATCCAGCAAGCTCTCCTGAACGTACTGTTAAACGGCGCGCAGGCCATGGCCGACGGAGGGGAGCTGCATGTCGAACTGCGGCAGCACGGGCACGAGGCAAGCCTGCGAATCCGTGACCAGGGCTGCGGCATTCCTCGTGACATTCTCAGTCGAATTTTTAACCTGTATTTCACGACAAAACGGGACGGAACGGGTATCGGCCTCGCCATGACGTATCGTATACTGCAACTCCATAATGGCTCGGTTCAAGTAGAATCTGAGGTGGGTGTAGGCACACAGTTCACGCTTCGGCTTCCGCTGGCTGCAATGCTGGATATAAGGCCCATTGTAAGCACAAGCGCTGGCTAGTTCGCTCGATGCCCCTCAGCTGGTAAACGGATGCACCGGGTTGCACGCGTTATAAGAATGCAGAGGAAGAATGCGGTACTGGCGCTTATTTTTTGTTCTATTTCTGCTGACATTCTCACTCACCGGCTGCCATCGCAGGCGTGAGCGCGTCGCTCCGCCTCCGCAGGCGCAGGCTCCAATCATCCGCACCCTTCAGCCCTTGCCTTCTTTCGCTCAGCAACCAGTACTGCTCGCTGAGCCGTTGCTGGCGCCGCCCTCGCCGCTACCGGCGACTGTCACGCCGAAGCAGAAGTCTCCAGAGCATATCCAGCATCGCCGCGTTACGCGCAAATCGGCACCTGACACCACGGCCCCCGAATCGCATCCTTCCTCTGCGGAAGGTGCCGACAGCGCAGACCAAACTTCCAACAGCACCACTGTTGTCGGCACGCTCTCAGCCGATGATTCCGCGACGAACCCAGACCAGACCGCACAAACCAAAAACCTCATCCAGTACACGGAAGATCTTCTGAAGAAAGTTTCCCCTCAACAACAGGAGGAACATAAGGACACCGTCGCGCAGATTGGTTCCTTTCTGGCACAGGCCAGGCAGGCATTGAGCACGAACGACCAGGTGGGGGCTCAAACATTGGCAAATAAGGCAAAGATTCTGGTGGATGAATTGCTGAAGTGATCTTGTAGAGATTCAAAGAATGGGGTAGCAGATCGCTCCATTCTTCTGTACGTTTATAGCGCGGATCGATTCACGTACGGCGCGGATTTACGAAGCTCGTGAAGACCCTGTCGATTCGAGGCAAAATGCCGCCCGCGAGTAGTTAACCGAATACTTCCTTGCGCATATATTGATTGATGAATTTCCCCTTCGGATCATATTGCGCGACCATCGCCTTGAAGTCGTTCATGCGCGGATACAGCGGTTCCAACTGTGCGCTCGACATGGTAAACACTTTTGCCCAGTGGGGCCTCATGGCAAACGGGGCTAGCTTCGCCTCAATTTGAGGCACTATATGCAGCACCGCTGCCCAGTCCGGCTTCCATGTAAAGTGGATTGTC
>JBDTBI010000510.1:0-4148 GCA_039924215.1 Acidobacteriaceae bacterium | reverse complement strand
GACGGCCCACAGGAGCGTGGTACACACGGCAAGGAAGGATCTCTACGCGGTGCGATCCTTGTGATCGTGGATGCGGTGTTGTTCTTTGATGGAGTCGATTTTCTCGTTGGCGCGATCCTTCAGGTCCTCCACTTTTTTGGAAGTGTTCTCCCGGGTTCGATTCGCGTCGTCCTGGGACCTCTTATTCGCGGCGTCTTTCACGTTGCCCCATGTTTCCTTGGCAGCGCCTTTCACCTGGTCCGCGAGTCCGCGATCGGCCAGTTCCTGATCGTTGACTGCCTCTCCCACGCCCTGCTTTACCTTTCCAGTGACTTGATCGATTTTTCCTTTGACTTGATCCTTATTCATTTTGGGGAATCCTTCCTGCGATTTGGCGCTGCTTCCCAAGGTGCCGTGCGGGGATTCATGCCAAATGGTTGGATGGGGAGCCTCCCAGCTGCAGGAGTCCTCCCCATTGAGATATTCGTTGATTACAGCGTTCGTCGTCCGCCAATGAATGCGAAGATAAGGACGATGATTGCAATAACCAGAAGAATGTGAATGTATGCGCCGAGAACATGGAAGCCGACAAATCCCAGCAGCCACAAAATGACCAAAATAACAAAAATAGTCCACAACATGATTTGCTCTCCTTGCGATCAGAAGGCCAGGTACTTGTGATAAGTTGCGCGTTAGGCGGTGGAAGGTTGCCGGATAGAATTGTTTATTTCTAGGGTTGCCTGCGGAGGAGAAATTCAATGAAGGTTGCGATCCAGGGGGAACTGGGCTCTTTCAGCCACGAGGCTGCCCTGCATCTTGTTGCGGAAGTGATTGTGGTACCTTGCGCCTCGGCCGGAGTTGTCTTGGAAGCGCTGGACAGTCATCGCGTGGATGCCGCGGTGATTCCGGTGGAGAACAGCCTGGCGGGTTCGGTGATGGATTTTTACGATCTATTCTTCACCCATGAATTTGTCGTGGAGCGGGAATTTGAGATGCGCATTCGTCACAATCTGATGGCCGCGCCGGGCGTGGCAATGGATTCCGTGCAGCAAGTGCTGTCTCATCCGGTGGCGCTGGCCCAATGCAAAGGCTTTTTTGCCGCTCATCCTCAGATGGGGGCAATCGGCTTTTACGATACGGCGGGCGCTGTTCGGCATGTGACTGAGTCCAAGCAGGCGCATCAGGCAGCCATTGGCAGCAAGCAGGCGGCGCGGCAATACGGAGCTAACATTCTGCAGGAAGGAATTGAAGACCGTGAGGAGAGTTACACGCGATTCTGGCTGATTCGCAGGCAGGGCGACGCGCCAAAGGAGCTGGCGCCGACGAAACTTTCCCTTGCGTTTCTGCTGGAAAATCGTCCCGGCGCATTGCTGGAAGTGCTGAACACTTTTGCGACGCGGCAGTTGAACCTGACCAAGATCGAGTCCCGTCCCATGACGGGTCGTCCGTGGGAATATTTGTTCTACGCGGATGTCACGGTTCCCGGAAACGAGGAAGCAGATGCGGTGCTCGAAGACCTGACACAGCATTGCGCAACGATGAAGGAGTTGGGGCGGTACAGGGCCCTGATTCCTGCATCGAACTAAAGAGCAGAACCTGCTGCAACCTCCAGGATGCGTTTGCGGAGAGACTTTCTTCGCTTGGTTCGGATGTATATCTGAAGGATTTGCAACTATAGGCGAATCTTAGCGTCTAAAGTTCATAAAGATTGACATAGGGTGACTCAATGTCCAGTGATTTCTTAAGCGTAATTCATCCTGGGGAACGGAAAGGCCGGGAACAGGACGGCACGAAACAGGTCTATCCTGTTTTGCCCGTGCGAGATACGGTCTTATTTCCCCATGCCGTTTTGCCTTTGACGGTGGGGCGTGAAAGCTCCATTCAACTGATTCAGTCGTTAGGCGAAGAAAAAACCATCATCGTTGTGGCTCAACGCGAAGCGCGTATGGATGCCCCAGAGCCATCGGACCTGTACGCGGTCGGAACATTGGCGACTGTCCACAAAGTCGTGAAGATGCCAAACCAGAGCCTGTTTGTTTTTACCGAGGGCACGGAACGGGTGAAGCTGTCGGAATTTGACCGGTCGGCTCCTTACATGACGGCGGAGGTAGAGATCATTGAAGACGCAGAGCCTCCAAAAAACCCCGAAGCAGAGGCGCTGCAGCGCAATATTTTGGCGCAGTTTCAGCATATTGTGACGGCCTCTCCGACGTTGTCGGACGAGCTGCAGACGATTGCGTTGAATATCGATGAGCCGGGACGGTTGGTCGATTTCATCGCTTCCTCGCTGCCCATTCTTTCTACCGTCGACAAGCAGGAGTTGCTGGAAACGCCGGATGTTCTGGTTCGGATGACCCGCATCCACCGGCATCTGGCCAAGGAACTGGAGGTGCAGCAACTGCGCAACAAGATCCAGACAGAGGTGCAGGACCAGGTGCAGCAGTCGCAGCGCGACTATTACCTGCGCGAGCAGATG
The DNA here is from genome assembly GCA_039924215.1 of Acidobacteriaceae bacterium. Classification (GTDB taxonomy): domain Bacteria; phylum Acidobacteriota; class Terriglobia; order Terriglobales; family Acidobacteriaceae; genus JAKAAZ01. The sequence goes on along the minus strand of JBDTBI010000510.1, from coordinate 1,693 downwards.
AAGGCGATCCAAAAAGAATTGGGCGAGATGGATGAGGGCCAGAAGGACATCGAAGAGCTGCGGGAAAAACTGGAAGCCGCAGGGATGCCGGAGGAGGTGAAAAAGGAAGGGCTGAAGGAACTGAATCGCTTGTCGAGGATGTCTCCGATGGCGCCGGACTATTCCATCACGCGCAATTACATTGAGTGGCTGGTTGTGTTGCCGTGGGCGAAGTCCTCTGGAAGCGAAGTGGATATTGCCAAGGCAAAAGAGATTCTGGATGAGGACCACTACGATCTGAAAAAGGTAAAAGAACGCATTCTGGATTACCTGGCCGTGCGCCACCTGAAGCCGGACATGAAAGGACCGATTCTTTGCTTTGTCGGGCCTCCGGGCGTGGGGAAGACCTCGCTTGGACGCAGCATCGCTCGGGCACTCGGACGCAAGTTCCAACGAATTTCGCTGGGCGGCATGCACGATGAAGCGGAGATCCGCGGGCATCGCCGGACGTACATTGGCGCGATGCCGGGGCAGATTATTCAGTCACTACGGCGGGCAGAGACGAACGACCCGGTGTTCATGCTGGATGAGGTGGACAAGCTGGGCCGCGATTTTAGGGGAGATCCTTCCTCGGCGCTGCTGGAGACGCTGGATCCGGAGCAGAACTTCACGTTTCGGGACAATTATCTGGATGTGCCGTTCGATCTCTCAAAAGTGCTGTTTATCTGCACGGCGAACATGCTGGATCCGATTCCGGAGCCACTGCGCGACCGTATGGAGATCATCGAGCTGACCGGGTACACCGAAGATGAGAAGGTGCACATCGCATCTCGTTTTTTGGTTCCGCGCCAGATCAAAGCAAACGGCATCCATGCCGAGGACATCGAATTTCCGGAAGAGAGCGTGCGCTACATCGTGCGGCACTACACGCGCGAAGCGGGCGTGCGGAAACTGGAACAGTCGATCGGTACGGTCTGCCGGAAACAAGCGCGCCGCAAGGCGGAAGGGAAGACGGAGAAGCTGGTTGTGACGCCCGCGGAGGTGAGGGAATTTCTTGGCGGCATCAAGGTACGCGTGGAAACGGAGCTTGCCGAGCGCACCAAGCGTCCCGGCGTGGCTGTGGGTTTGGCGTGGACGCCGGCGGGAGGAGAAATCCTGTTCATTGAAGCCAATCGCATGAAGGGCAAAGGCGGTTTTAAGATGACAGGCCAGATCGGAGAGGTCATGCAGGAATCGATGCAGGCTGCGCTCACCTGGGTCCGCTCCAACGCGAAGCTGCTCAATCTGAAGGAGGACTTTAATGCGGAAGTAGACCTGCACGTCCATATCCCGGCGGGTGCGATTCCCAAAGACGGACCGTCGGCGGGAGTGACGCTGGCGACCACGTTGGTTTCGTTGATGACGGACACCCAGGTGCGTCCGCAGACTGCGATGACGGGAGAAATTACCTTGAGCGGGAATGTGCTGCCGGTGGGCGGCATCAAGGATAAATTCCTGGCGGCGCGGCGGGCCGGGGTCCGTGACATCATTCTGCCGGAGGAAAATCGGCAGAATGTCGAAGAGGACTTGCTGCCGGAGCAAATAGAGGGTGTGACAATCCACTATGCGCGGCGGATCGAGGATGTGCTTGCGGTTGCCCTACCGGATGCGTTTAAGCCACATGTGCTGGAAGAAGTGATCCAGCAGGAGCCTGAACCGGCGAACGTGATGGCAG
>JBDTBI010000509.1:0-4608 GCA_039924215.1 Acidobacteriaceae bacterium | reverse complement strand
GGTCCGGTAATGCAACACAAGACTCGCGCGTAGCCACGCTGCTACAGAATATAGAAGTTTTGTCGGCTGGCACCGATATACAGAAGGATACAGAAGGGAAACCGAAGCAGGTCGAAGTCGTCAACCTGCTCGTGACCCCGGAGCAGGCGGAACTTTTAAGTTTGGCGGCTACCCAAACGCGAATCCAACTCGTCCTGCGCAATCCGCTGGATGTGAAGTTCGCCAAAACGAAGGAAGCTTCTACCGCCAACCTCTTCTCGGATACAAATGTTCCGGTCAAGTCCAAGTCCGGAGAGATACGCAGAGTACGCAGGCCAGAAGCGCAGGTCTACCTGATTGAGGTCTACAACGGGGCGCAACACAGCCAGGAAAAATTTGCTGGCAGCGAGGCGAAAAAGTGAGGGTGCGCGTGAAGGCCGAAATTACCGTAGCTTGTTTCTTTGTCTGTTCTCTGGCAACTTGTGTTGGGCCAACTCTTCGTGCTCAGGCTGCGCAAGCCGCGCCTCCGCCTGCCCACCCGGTTGAGGTCTCGACCAATGACTCCACGAATGATCTCTACGTTACGGTAGGCAAGTCTGTTCTGGTCGATACCGCCAAGCCGGTTGTGCGCATTACGGTCGGTTTGGGTGGGTTCGCCGAGGCTACCGCAATCAGCCGCTCTGAGATTCTGGTGAACGGCCATGCCCCAGGGCAAACGACCATGATCGTCTGGGATGCTCAGGGGGGGCGGCAATTCTTCAATCTGACCGTTGTTCCCAGCACGTACCTGGTACATGACCGCCTCGATGGACTTCGTCGCGAGCTGAGGAAGGAGTTTCCAGGACAAAAAATAAGTGTCAGTTCGGAGAACGATCTGATCTTCCTCGGTGGTACGGTCAAAGACCTTGATAGTTCCAAACGAGCTGTAGAGATTGCCTCTACGGCAGGCAAGGTGGTCAACCTGCTCTACGTGGATGTTCCCGCGTCGAAGCCGCAGATCCTTTTGAAGGTGCGTTTTGCCAGCGTGGATCGTACTTTGACGAAACAGCTCGGCATCAATCTCTTTAGTACGGGTGCAACAAACACACTCGGCGCCGTTTCCACGGGGCAGTTTCCCGCACCAACGGTGTCGCTTCCTACTTCGGGCCAACCAGCCGAGGCGTTGGTATCGAATGCGTTGAATCTCTTCTTCTTTCGTCCGGATTTGAATTTAGGGGCGACGATGCAAGCATTGGAAACCAAGGGGTTGGTGCAGCTTCTCGCAGAACCCAACCTGTTAGCGGAAGATGGTGCGGAGGCGAGCTTTCTTGCCGGCGGAGAATATCCGTACCCCGTAGTACAAGGCGTCACCGGCGGTGGCACCGGCGCGGTTACGATTCAATTCAAGGAATTTGGCGTCCGCCTGAATTTCATCCCGACGATTACACCTCGCAATACAATCCGCCTTCAGGTTGCTCCGGAAGTTAGCTCCCTGGACTTCACCAATCAGGTGGTGGTTTCCGGATTTCAAATTCCAGCGATCGACGTCCGCAATGTAAAGACAGAGATCGAGCTGAAGGACGGACAGAGCTTCGCGATCGGTGGGTTGCTCGACAACCGAGAAACTGAAACCTTCCAGAAAATTCCGTTCATCGGGGACATTCCCATTCTTGGAAAATTCTTCCAGTCAATTTCCAAGTCCAGGTCGAACACGGAACTCATGGTGATTGTGACAGCCGAAATTGTGGCTCCCATACCTGCAGGCCAGCCACTTCCAGAGTTGAAGTATCCGGCCAAATTTATGCCACCGAATTCCGGTATTCCTATGACGACCCCCGGCGCAAGCGTGACGGGTGCCGAGCCGCTTTCACCGACGCCTCCCTCCATGCCCGTCGAGAGCCTGATCGAGAGTATGAAACCGGAAAAGCCGCTGGTGGTCGATAACAGTTCGGGTGGGCAGGGTTCCTCTCAGGGTGCCTCATCATCCGGCTCCTTCCACTAATCCGGTAAAAGGGATTCTGGATCATGGCCAGACCAATATAGCCGTAACTTGAGTACCGGTTGTGCAACTGAAGTGAATCTTCGTAGTGAGTGGGAATGTCAGGAGACAGAGAATGCTAGTACGTCATAGTTTGAAGGCGCTTTCGTTCACCGGCCTTGTTCTTCTGCTTGCCGGGTGTGGCAGCAAGGGATTAAATTCCGTTCAGATTACACCGTCAAATCAGTCTGTGACGGTAGGCCAGACGGCTCAATTTACCGCTGTCGGGACTTATGGCAATGCGAGCCACTCTTCTACGCAGAATATAACGAGCACGGCCGCTTGGACTTCCAGCGTTCCGGCCGTGGCAACCGTTAGTTCTTCCGGCATTGCGACAGGTGTGAGTGCGGGCACAACAGTGATTACGGCCAACGCAACAGCGTTCAACGGTCCTGTCAGCTCCAGTGCGACCCTTATTGTTTCAGGCTCAGGCGGGGGCGCAGCTCAAGGAAATTTAGTCTCGATCACTATTATTCCGAGCTCGATTACAGTTGGCAATTTGCAGGACACTGGACAATTTCTGGCAATCGGAACATTTTCGAATCCACCTAGCGTGAGGGACCTGACAAACTTACCCACTACGACCTGGATATCTGCCACGCCGAGTGTGTTCCCCGTCAACACCAACAGCGCTGGAAATATGGGAGCCACAGCCGGGATTGTCACCGCATATGGAAGCGGAAGCGCCCTCATTACGGCCGAAGTTAAGGGCAGCGATGGGTCGATCCAGACCGCTTCTGCAACTTTCAACTGCCCGCTGGTCCTTCCCAATCCTCCGACTACTCCCGGCTCATGTTATCCGGGTTCGCAGGCCGCTGCACTCCTGGCGACTTTGACCGTTTATAACGAGGGTCTGAACACCACGAATTGGTTGGTCACGGCTCCTTCCGCTACGGGCACGCCGCAAGTGCTTAATTGCGGCCCCGGCGCTGGGCAGGGGAATTCCGTCTGTGTGGCGACCTACCCAGTGGGTACAACTGTGACCCTGACAGCGCCGGCAAAGGGGGCCACCTTCGGTGGCTGGTCTTCCAACTGCACAAACACCGGGACGATTACTGCAGCCGGACCGAACACTTGCACGGTCACATTGACGACCAACGACACTGTGGGAGCCATCTTCAATTAAGGTAAGGCGAAATAATCGGCGAGAACATAATGAATCGAATGCGTCGAATGCTGCACAAGCTCAAGGAGCAGCGCCTTGAAAAGCCTAATCTCCGGTTGAAGATATCGAACGTAACTCGTCAGACTGTACTGGCAAATTGCGTCGATGTGGCCGACCGGGGACCGACGCGTAGAAAAGGCTTATTGGGACGCGATCACTTGCCGGAGGGAGAAGGTCTGTGGATCGTTCCCTGTGAAGCCGTACATACGTTCCGTATGAAGTTTTCAATTGACCTTGTATATCTCAGCCGTGACACCAGGGTAAAAAAGGTTAGAAGCGATGTGCGGCCAGGCCGGATGTCTGCTTGCCTGTCTGCACATTCTATCGTCGAGTTGCCCGCTGGTACGATTCGCAGAACGCTTACAGAGGCTGGGGACCGGCTGGAATTCTCCCAGGCTGATCCAGTTGGATGACAACAGTGCGAAGCCTGATCGCTTGTGTAGGCTCAGTAATTTGAATGAGTACGATATTGCCCCAAGGGGTTGCACCGTCAGGAAGCACACTTCACAGGAACACATTTCTCAAAAAAATGATGCGGGTTCTAGCCGCAGGTGTCCTGCTCGCTGTCTGTGCCGGTATTCTGTCACTGGCAATGACGAGCGATAACGCCGCGAATCGTGACATTGTTTCCTATTGGGCAGCGGGCCAGAGGCTTGTTCATGGCGCCGATCCATACAGTGCCGGGGCAATCCTGGAACTTGAAAAATCGGCAGGCTGGCATGCTGCCCGACCGCTCATCATGCGCAACCCACCTTTTGCACAGTTTCTGACTATCACGCTAGGATTTGTTGGCGCGAAGGTTGGCGCTGTCCTGTGGTCTCTGCTGATTCTCGTCTGCCTGCTCTGACACGAGAACAAGTCGACCAGGTTCGTCAGAAGCTTGCTTCCGCCGAGTGGGTCGATGGGCGTGTGACTGCCGGCCATCAGTCCTTTCTTGCCAAGGACAATATGCAAATTCCTGAACGCAATCCAATCGCGCAGGAAATTGGTGAACTGATTCTGCAAACGTTGGGACAGAACCCGTTGTTCATATCTGCCGCGCTGCCCATGAAAGTGTTCCCGCCGCTCTTTAATCGCTACAGCGGAGGGCAGTCGTTTGGTACGCATATCGACAATGCGATCCGCCACGTGAAGGGAACTTCACACCGTGTGCGAAGCGACCTTTCTGCGACGCTCTTTTTCAGCACTCCGGAAGAATACGATGGCGGCGAACTTATTGTCGAAGATACGTACGGCATCCACAGCGTCAAGCTTCCTGCCGGACACATGGTTCTTTATCCATCCTCGAGCTTGCATAATGTCCGCCCCGTAACCCGTGGCGCTCGCGTTTCCTCCTTCTTCTGGATTCAAAGCATGATCCGGGACGACGGCGCGCGCACATTGCTCTTCGATCTCGACAATATAACCCAGGGGATCAATGCGGCCCAGCCCAACTCTCCAAACGCGG
>JBDTBI010000508.1:0-2794 GCA_039924215.1 Acidobacteriaceae bacterium | reverse complement strand
AATGAGCGAATGAGCAAGTCAAAAGGCACGCACAAGCCTGGCCCTGGGGCGGAATGTGAAAGAGAGAAATTAAAGAGGTGTGCGGGTAGAACGGGTGGAAAACTCCCATCCGAGGAGCACGGATTGATTGCTCGAGGAAGAGATCGAAAACTGTTGGCGTGCCTGCAACCAGCTGCGTGCGGAGGCTTCGATCTCGTTCTCAGGAGCCGAGTGGGTGTTGATGCATGTTGACAATGGCCTGGGCGCGAAGGGCCTGCTGAAGAACCACATGGCTGTCACCGTCGCACGCGGAGCGCATGATGCACAGCTCTTTACCCACGGTCGCGAGAAGCTCTCGGCAGCGCTAGCGTACGAGGCCTCGCACGGATAGTCCACCTGCCAGAGCACAAGTCCGAACGGCCCATCCAATCTCCGTAGCGAGAGGTCGCACCGAAGCAGCAACACACCTACGGACGGAGGCTCGGCCCTAATACCGATTTCTTATACTGCTATAAGGAGCTACCATGAAGAATATCCAACTTCCCGATGACGTTTACCAGCGCCGCAGCATTGGCGGAGTGTCGGATCATGTTTCCGGTTGACCGGCTGGTAGCTGCACTGTGAACGAAAGCGTTGGCGACTGGTCGCGGCTACAGACTCGCGCTTCGCGTGGCTCTCTCGAAAAGCTCACGCACGTCCTGTCCAAGGTCAGCGATGCGCGCCCGGACCTGCGGATCGCATCCAGAAGTCGGCGTTTTCGGCGCTAGTAGACGGGCAAGAAGCGATGCTCGTATCGACGCTCCGATCTTGCGGACTTCACATCAGCTTTGTCGCACAATCACGCCCAGCAAATTTACGATTCGGGAATTGGAAATCAGGGTTCGAGCATGCACAAATCCAGCAACCTTTGGATAAGAAATCCAAGGATGCAAACTGCGTTGCCACAAAAGCCTTTCTAAATCAGAGAGATGCGAACGCCGACTCAAGCGACGCGCTCCCATAAACTCCCGATAGGTAAAGGCAAAGGAGCCAAGCCTCTCTCTACTCATTCATTCCAAAGACGTTCTTTTCTAAGGTTATGCCGGTTTTTGGCGACCCAGATCGACCAGGGTTGCAGGACGTGGCGGAGGAAATTGACGCGCCCTGTGCTCACTGGTCAGCTTTGAAAGCGAAGACACCTGATTCTCTTTCTGGACGATTGCGTAGTGGATGGGTGTGGAGCAGTTGACGCAGCCTGTTTCGTGGATGACGCGATTCTCGCTGCCAAGAACCTGCGGAAACGCCCTCAGGCACTCCGGGCAGGTAACCATCACATACTCTTCCCCGGAAGGATCATGCCCGTTTTTGGCGATCCAGATCGGTGCAATGGTTGCAGAACGTCGCGGAGACAATGGCGCTGTCTGCGCCATTGTCTCCACCATACGTAACAAATGAGCCGGGCTGCTTCCTTTTTCATAGAAAGCATCAGCAGCGACTCCGGGCGGCACATCGTCGCCTGAAAATGCGCCGCTCGTGGCGATCACCTGGATTGCGGGAAACCGGCGGCGGATCACCGACAGCAATTCAAATCCCGACATGCCGGGCATGTAGAGATCGGAAACGATGATATCGGGAATCTCATTGCGTATCTCAGCAAGCGCGGAGAATCCGTCTTCGGCAGAGCGAACTCGATAACCGGATTCCGTGAGAAGGGTGGAGAGCAGCTGACGGATGGCAGCATGGTCGTCGATGACTAGAAGACTTGCGTTTTGGCTGGGCATGGTGGTGCTTTCCCCGGACATCCAGCAGCGATGCGTATGGCAAAGTGCAAGGGGGGAGGAGACGCCCAGAGTCAAAGTATCGCAATACACTTGACTTAGATACTGTTCAATATTGCTCACAGCGTCCTGGGCCGTCTGGCCTGGACTGGCGCAGCACGCTGAAGTTTTGGCTTCTCCGCGTTTTGCTCCGGCAGATCATCGTGCAGAACTACATTCAGCAACGTCTTATGGACGCGGATTCGCCCGTTGTATTCGATGAGGCCGAGCTTGCGGAAGCGATTCATGAAGAAGCTGACGCGCGACCGCGTGGTTCCGATCATTTCCGCCAGCGTCTCCTGTGTGATGGGAGGAATCAGTGTTTCCGGGTCGCCGGGTTGGCCAAATTCGGCCATCAGCAGGAGAATGCGCGCCAGACGCTTTTCGCTGGAGTTGAAGAGCTGATCGATAAGATCGGCCTGAGTTCGCATACTGCGGGCAAGCAGAAATTTCAGGAACAGGTCAGAAAACGTAGCCTCCTGGTGCATGACTTGGATCATCCTCATGCGGTCGATCCTCAGTGCCGTGCATGGGGTAATAGCGGTGGCAGTGGCCAATCGCAGGCCGCCTATGCTCGCGAGCGATTCTTCTCCGACGAAGTCGCCGACAGAGAGCAGCGTGATGGTGGCCTCTTTCCCATTCGTTGAAACCACGGTAAGTTTTGCCCGGCCCTTCTGAAGATAGAAAATGGAGTCCGCAGAATCACCTTGCGAAAAAAAGGCATCGTTGGGCTTCCGTTCAATAATTGTTCGCCCCAGTCCGGCCTTCGCCAGAAAAGCGACAACGTCAAACGCGGGATTATTCAGTTCAACCATGGAATAGTCCTACCCTCTAAGGGCAGTTTACTGAGGTCTGCCGCACATCGGGTCAGAGGGAGGGAGTTTGTCACAAATTATAAATCTCAGGAGAACGGGCCTCTTTCCCTGCCCCGTTGGACCGGATCTCGCTCACTCGATCGGCCCCAACAGAAAGCAGTACAGCAAGAATCATGGAGAACTACTACTACGAAAGTATCTTTC
>JBDTBI010000507.1:0-8965 GCA_039924215.1 Acidobacteriaceae bacterium | reverse complement strand
AGTGCTTTCACCTGCGGAGCTGATGGGAAAGTTATCATCTCATCTGGAGTTATGGCCATAGCCGGGAATATAGTGAGGGCTCCTGCGATCCACTGTGGAATAGGATTGCAGCGAGCAGCGCAATCGTCAGCCATGATTCATTTCTCTACGGTGAGGGCAAAGGATGCAAAGCTTTTCCGGGCTTCGACTGAGTGACTTTGCCGCATCAAAATTTGAACTTCACCCGCAACCGTGAGAGTCTGGTTCGTGAAGATTGAACGTATACGGAGGGGGACGGACCATGACTAAGGATGAAAACAAACGGGCTACACTATTCAGCCGGCGTGATTTCTTGGCGGGAGCGGCCACAGTAGGCGCCGCAGTAGCACTTGCGGGCTCGAGCACAAACCAAGCCTTTTCCGCGATTCTGCCGAATCAAACCAGGCCACTCGATATGGGCGGAATCGCACCTGAGCATTTTGAAGCTGCCCGCCAGCGTGCCGCCGCCATGGTGGCGAAGATGACACTGGATGAAAAGGTTTCGCAGTTCGGCTCTACGGCTCCGGCGGTTCCTCGAATTGGACTGTCCGCTTATGACTACGGCGGCGGCGAAGGGCTCCATGGGCTCTCCAAAAGCGGACCGATTACTTCGCTCCCCTTACCCCTCGCCATGGGATGCTCCTGGAACCGTTCCCTCATTCAAGAGGCTTTTACCGCCATCTCCGACGAAGCCTGGGCGTGGCACAAGAAAACGGGGAACAGCTTATCCCTGTTCTCGCCGCCGACCGTCAATATGGGTACGCGTGATCCTCGTTGGGGACGCATCGCAGAAAATTATAGTGAGGACCCTTACCTGATTGGGGAGTTAGCGACGTATACAATCCACGGCATGCAGGGCAACGATACCCGCTATCTAAAAGTCACCTGTTCCACTAAACATTACATAGCCAACGACACCGAGTCCGATCGCGAGAGGACTTCAGCGACCGTGGATGCACGGAGTTTCTGGGAGTATTACACCCGGGGATTTGAGGCCTGCGTAAGGGATGGGCATACCTTCGCCGTTATGTCGTCCTATAACGCGCTGAACGGCATTCCAGCCACCGCCAACCGATTCCTGCTCACTGAGTTGCTGCGAGACCGGTGGGGATTCCGCGGTTACGTTGTCTCAGATTGCGGCGCAGTGGGAGATATCTTCGAGAAGGACAGACACCATTTTGTGCCCACTGGCGCCGAGGCCGCGGCGCTGGCCGTCAACGCCGGATGCGATGTAGATTGCGGGGATACCATGCAGAAATATCTGGGCGAGGCTGTGCAGAAAATGCTCATCAGCGAATCGACCCTGGATACTTCCCTTACCCGTGCGTTCACCGCCCGCGTGCTACTGGGAGAGTTCGACCCACCGCAACAGAATCCGTACAGCCGGACACCCATTTCCTGCTTGGATAGCCCTGCCCATCGGCAACTAGCGCTTGAGGCTGCGCGCCAATCGGTCGTGCTCTTCAAGAACGAGAAAAACACTCTGCCGCTCGATAAGAAAAGCCTCAAGACCATCGCCGTGATCGGTCCGATGGCCGGACAGTGCCAACTGGGAAATTACAGCGGTGGACCCCAATTCATGGTTTCACCGCTCAAGGCAATGAACGAGTATTTCGGCATTCCTGCTGCTCCAACTTATTCCAAAAATGCCAACGATTTTAGTCAGTTCGGCACCGTAAAGGGTCCGAAGCAACTCGGTGGCCATCCGAATCGGGAGGGTTCCCATGAAGGGGGCGAAAATCTCCAGGATATCTATGACGGGGACTGGGCTACCTGTCCCGACGTACTTTTCACCGGTGCGACAGAATTTCATGCCCGCATCGCCAGCGACGCAACTGTTGGGACGATTGAAGCCCATCTGGACAGTCTCGATGGACCGCTCATTGCCAAACTCGATGCGCCCCTCACGGGCGGGGGACAAACTTGGCTCAATATCAGCGTGCCGCTCCTTAAGCCAGTCAGCGGCGTGCACACGGTTTTCCTGCGCTTCCGCGGCGAGACGTCAGGAAGTCTGTTCAAGATCACGTCATTCAGCCTGACTCCAGCACCGTTAACCACCGTTGGAACCTCGGCAGGAACAAAAGTTATTTACACCCTGGGCTGCGGCGTAGTCGATGAGAAAGATCCGGCCCTATTCAGCGAGGCTGTCAAAGCCGCGAAGGAAGCGGATGTCGCATTGGTCTTTGTCGGAGTGAACGAACAGGTGGACAAAGAAAGTATGGACCGGAGCTACATTCACTTGTCTGGCGCACAACATGATCTGGTACGTGCCGTGTACGCGGCCAATCCAAAAACCATTCTGGTGATTTCATCCAATGCGCCGGTGGCAATCAACTGGGAGCAGGACAACCTGCCGGCGATTGTGGGAGGCCATTTCCTTGGGGAGCAGCAGGGCCATGCACTGGTTGATGTCTTGTTCGGTAACTACAATCCCGGCGGCAAGGTAGGGACCACATGGTACCGGAGCGTCGAGGATCTACCCGACTTCCATGATTACAATGTCCGCAATGGCCGTACGTACATGTACTTCCAGGGCAAGCCGTTGTATCCATTTGGCTTTGGACTTAGCTATACCGAATTCCAGTACAAGAATCTTCGACTGAGCAGCAAAACACTGGCGCCCGACGGAAAAGTAACCGTTTCTTTCGAAGTGACCAACTCCGGCCATCGCGATGGCGACGAGATCGTTCAGCTTTACGTTCACTGCTCTGGCGGAACGGTACAGCGCCCTATCCGGCAGCTTGTGAATTTTGATCGCGTTCACATCAAAGCCGGTGAGACTCAAACAGTCCGTCTGGAACTGCCTCAATCGCATAACGCCTTGCGGTACTGGGATGAAAGCAAGAACGAGTTTGTCGTAACGCCCGGCACAGTGGACGTACTGGTTGGCGCCTCGTCGGCAGACGTCAGGCTCAAAGACACGCTGCAGCTAACCGACTCATTTATTTAGTAAGTTGGCGATACGATGCTTCTTGCCATGCATTCTACACTGGCCTCCATGTATGTTGATCAGGCAATATTGGTAAAGGAAGGGGCGAGGATGCTCGATTTCTACGATGTTCTGGTGGTTGGTTCAGGCGCGTCCGGAGGATGGGCTTGCAAGAGGCTGGCTGAAGCGGGGCTTAAGGTGGCACTGGTGGATGCTGGGCGACCCCAATCCGACACGAATTTTGCCGAGCACGTACCACGCTTCAGGCTGAAGTACCGCAACCTGGCGCCTGAAGTTATCCGCCGCGCCGGCCGCCCTATTCAAAACGGCAGCGTCGACGGCGAGTATAACTACGATTGGGCGTGCAACGATTCTGATGAACCTTACCACCTCGCCGAACATGCCGGTTAACTGGCGAGGGCGCATGCGGATCAAAGGAGGCTGGACCAACGTATTGGGGCGCCATAGTAACCGGTACAGTGATTTGGGCTTTAGGGCAGCCTCACGCGACGGATGCGGGCGGAGCGGCTTAAGGGCAAAGTCCAATGTAAAGGGTTCCTGGGCTCTGCGGCTTTCGGGACTGCTTGTCTTGACGGCAACAGTATGGGCGCAGAGAGCGCCACAGCCGGTCTGCCATGGGGTTTTGCGCGATCCCAACGGCGCACCTATTTCCGCCGCCACTGTACGGCTTGCTTCTACAACAGCCAAGGCTGAGGCAGTTACCGGTACCGAGGGCCTGTTCCGGCTGCCGGCGCTGCCCGCCGGGCAATACCGACTCTCAGTTGAATTGAATAGCCGCAAGTTTTATGATGCCCAGCCTATAGACCTGAATGCGGCGGCTTCTGCCGTTGCCCTCACCCTCTCCGACCGAGGCGGACTGACAGCGGTCGCCCTCAGCGGCCAGACCGCAACCGGAGGCGAGGAACTGTCCGGCCAAGCGGTCGGCTCGCTGCCGCTCAACAAACGCGATTTCAGCGCGCTGCTGCTGCTGGCCGCAGGCACCACGACCGACGCCAATGGAGCTACCAACTTCACTGCCCAGTTTGCCATTAACGGCCAGCGCGGAGTTGAGGCGACCTTTGCCATGGACGGTGCCGACATCAGCGATCCCGAGATGGGCGGGGCCACCTTCACCAACTTCAACGTCGATGCCGTCCAAGAAATACAGTCCAGCTCCGGTTGGATGCCCGCCGCGATCGGCCATGGTGCGTCTGGATTCACCAACATCATCACCCGTTCTGGCGCCAGTGGATTTCACGGCTCGGTCTTCGAGTTTGTACGCAACTCCGCTTTTGACGCACGCAACTACTTTGACCATGCAACGTTGGCGTATCCGGGTCGCATTCCGCCCTTTCGCCGCAACGAGTTCGGTTTCACCAACGGTGGCGCGGTCTACCTGCCCCACGTCTACGACGGCCGCCGGCGCACCTTCTACTTTGTCCAGTACCAGGGCTTTCGCCAAGTGCTGGGCACCACACAGGTGATGCCCGTGCCCACCGCCCTCGAACGCACCGGTGTTGATGCCGTCACCTATCCCGACGGCTCGACGGACACGCTGACTGTGCCCGTCAATCCCGGGATCGCAGCCATCCTGGCGCGCTATCCGCTACCCAACCTCCCCTCAGGCGCGTATCAGGATCGCACTTACGCGACAGCATCCAAGGTTGTCACGAATGCCGACCAGTTCTCGCTCCGCATCGATCAAGCGATATCACCGAAAGACCAGTTTTTTGCGCGCTTTACACTGGACAACTTGACGGGCCCCGTCACCAATCCAGACCAGACAGCCATTGATCCTTCCTTTGGTATTCAGTACGTTGACCGCCAGCGCAACGTAGTCGGAACCTATACGCGAACACAGTCGTTGCGCCTGGTATTTGAATCGCTCATCAACATTATTCGCACCACGCCGGGATTTCCCACCACGGACTACACGGATCCAGCAATCAAGTTCAACGACGGACTCTTCGAGTCATTCAACTCCGCTGGCGGCTCCGTGATGCAGTCCTATGGCAATCTCTTTCAGGGCCGTCAGACCGTGGCTTTTACTACTTCCCGCCACGCCGTCCAGGCCGGCATTGAGGTGCGACTCAATCGCGACACCACTTACTATGGCACCAGCCCCGACGGAGAGTATGACTTTGGCGGCGGCACCGCCTACGCCACAGAAGCCATCCATTCCGAGAGCGGCTTGCATGACATTGCGCCGGGCGATCCGCTGCCCGACACCCTTTCGAGCTTTCTCTCCGGCAGCTCCTTCGTGTACACCGTGGCCATCCCGTCTCCACCCTTTTCTGGCGGCCGGCACATCGGCCCAGCCGCTATTAACCGCAATAATTTCAACCTCTGGTTCCAGGACACCTGGAAGGTGACCCCACATTTTAGCCTCGACTATGGCTTGCGGTGGGAGCTTTACACGCCGATCAGTGAGCGTGCCCATCGAACTGCCGGGTTTCAGAATGTGAACGTTATGCAGGAGTATGTCATCGACCCGCAGCCGGGCTACCGAACCAACTGGAATGGCTTTGGACCGCGTGTGCAAGCCGTATGGGGAGTTACAAACAATTTACAGGTGCACGCCGGCGGTGCGATTACCGTCATCCCACCCAATATCTGGCAGGATAATTACCTCACTGGCAGCGCTCCCTTCGTGGTTTATCCGCGCCTGGTTGCCACCTCAGGCGCTCCGATTCATTACGGGTTTCAGATCACGCCATCGCAATTGCCCAAAGTCTACACGGCGAGTGGCCAGGTTCTCTTCGCGACAGGCACAGCTATCGCGCCCAATACCGTGATGGACGTGGATCGCTATCAAAAGGACATGGCCGCGCTCACGCCAGGCCATGTGATCAGCCCGCTTAACCTGAGCGGTATCGACCCCTCATTCGGAAATGCCACTTTATTCACATGGACGGCAGGGCTCGAGCGCAAATTCGGCAACCTGACCGGAGACGCCAACTATGTGAGCACAGCTGCTGAAAAGCTGCCACGCTACGGCTTCCCCAACGCCTACCCTGGCGCCGGTCCAGGCTTTGCGCCTCACACGCAGTTTGATAGTGCGGGCAACGTCATTGGCGGCTTTGGCGTGGAAAACGTCATTGTGGCGGATGCCCATTCCACTTATCATGCCCTGCAAACTTCTCTATCTGGAACTGTAAGTCATGGCGGGCCCGGCATCCAGGCGAGTTACACCTGGAGTAAGTCGATCGACGATACAAGCCAGGTCCTCGGCGCCACCGCTTCCACGGGCGCCATAACTTCCGGCTTCTCGCAGAATCCCTTCGATACCCATCCTGAAAAAGGTCCGTCGACGTTCGATGTAACCCACACCTTCACCCTCAGCCTTGCCCAGGATCTCCACATGCAAGATGTCGGCTTTCTGCATCCTCTCCCTAGGAGGGTTACCAACGGATGGGAGATACTAAGTATCTCCAGCATCAGTTCCGGCCTGCCATTCACCGTATACTCCGGCGTGCAACAGACCGGCTACGGATCGAATGGCGTCGATCGTCCCGACCAGATTGGAACACCGCATCTCTCCACAGCGCGCAAGATCCGCCAAGACTACTTTGGCCATGGCGTCCACAACGCCACGGACTTCTTCTCCGTTCCCATTCACCTCGTCGGCGGCACGGGACCAAACCAGGGCCGCTTCGGTACGCTGGGGCGCAACACGTTCCGCGGTCCCGCTTTCTATGACTTCGACTTCGCGTTCATCAAGGACACGCCCTTCGGGCACCGCAAGAGCGGAGTTGAACTCGTGGATATGCAATTCCGCTCCGAGTTCTTCAACCTTTTCAATATCGTCAACATGGGCCTGCCCGCGAACGTATTCTCGGGCTCAGGATTTGGCGAGATCAGCAAGACTGCTGGCAATTCCCGCCAGATTCAGTTTTCATTGAAGCTGATTTATTAGCCGTCCTGGACATAAGGCGATTTGAGGTAGAAGTTATGCTTGCAAAGGTCGGAGCATTCCCCGATGATTCCAACAGCTCAATTGACTTGTGAAGCAGTGCTGCGAAGTCGACCCATGAGCGGATTTTGAATTTGCGTCGCTGTTGAACTCACTGCGCGACATCGCAAGATTCTACCGGCTGACCGCGAAGGGCCGGAAGAAGCTCGATGTGCAAGTTGTGTAGTGGCATTCCTTCTCGCATGCAATCGGATGCGTGCTCATCCCGGCGCTTGAGGGGCAGGGAAACAAGGTCCAGAGAGAATGGGGTTCTGACATGACCTGGTGGAACCGGCGCGGTGAGCAGCTATGCGGAAATTAGGCAATGGCCCGTCCGCCCAGGAAAAATCCCGCGAAGTATGGGGATGGCGGTTGCTGGAACAACTCGGCCAGGACATCCGCTACACAGTACGAAACCTGGCGAAGGCTCCCGGATTCACTACGGCGGCCTTACCGTCGCTGATGCTGGGGATCGGGGCCAGCGTCGCCTTGTTCAGCGTGCTGTACGGTGTCATCATCTCGCACTTCCCTTATGCCAACACGAGCAATATCTGGTGGCCGTCGACAACAGCGAATCACGACCCGATGCGTGAGTTCGGACGCCATGTATATACGATCAGTTAGTTTCAGAAGCTAGAAAAGTCTCCGATGTTTGGCGGAATATGGGGGGGGTGACCCCGGAGGCGGACCTGTTGACCGGCAACGAGGTCGATAGGGAGAGCGTGGTCGGTGTCCGGATCACCGGCGGAGGGTTCAATTCTCTTGGCGTGCCACCGCTGATGGGGCGGACCATTCAGCCCTTCGATACTCGCGCTGAAGGGCCTGTTCCGAATCAAAATTTTCCTCACATGCATCCTCGATCAAATCTGTTAGGAGATCTTCCTACCCGTTCTATGTGGAGCGGTATCAATAAGAAAGGAAACAGGCGAAAAGCCCCATCGCATGCACAGCCTTTCGGAATATCATGAAGAATCGGCTGGATTTCGGTGAAGAAGAGTCCAACGTCAAGTTCAGAGCCGATATGAAACGCCACATCGAGCAGTTCAATCCCGCGTTGAATCTTAGCGCTGCACCGGAGCAGATGACCTCGGATTCCGCTTTCGATAGGCTGTGTGACCTGATGAAGCATGTGAACCGGTTGGGAGTCTTGATCGTCCCGCATGCGCGGCAATTGCGGACCGCATCCAACGTGCTGAACACTGACACGAAGCCGGACGGAAGAATTCATAGGGAAGAGAGAGGAGCATAACAATGGCGATACGCGCTACATCGAGTACTGGGGGTGTCGAGCCTTTGACTCAGAGGGGGGCGTGGAACGCTCTCCAAAAGCATTACGAAAAGGTCCGAGATCTTCATTTGCGAACTCTCTTCGCTGAAGACGCCCAGCGCGGTGAGCGTATGACGGCCGAAGCCGTGGGCATTTTCCTGGATTACTCGAAGAATCGAGTTACCGACGAAACCCTCCAGCTCCTCCTTCAACTGGCCGAGGAATCGGGCTTGCAATCGCATATCGAAGCCATGTTTCGGGGCGACAAGATTAACTTCACGGAGAAACGCGCCGTTCTACACGTAGCTCTTCGCGCACCCAAAGACGAATCTATCGTGGTGGATGGGGAAGATGTCGTGCCACAGGTCCACGCTGTGCTGGACAAGATGGCGGATTTCTCTGACCGGGTTCGCAACGGATCCTGGAAGGGCAGCACCGGCCAACGCATCCGCAACGTTATCAACATCGGCATTGGCGGATCGGATCTTGGCCCAGTCATGGCATACGAAGCGCTGAGATACTATGCCGACCCTGCAATGACCTTCCGATTTGTTTCTAACGTCGACGGCACCGACTTTGTAGAAGCGGTCCGAGGTCTGGACGCAGCGGAGACACTCTTCATTATTTCTTCCAAGACATTTACGACGCTGGAAACAATGACGAACGCCCATTCAGCTCGCTCCTGGTCCCTAGCGGCATTGGGCGGAGATGAAAAATCGGTAGCCAAACACTTCGTCGCGGTTTCAACCAATGCAGCGGAAGTAGAAAAGTTCGGCATCGATACCGCCAACATGTTCGG
>JBDTBI010000506.1:0-5087 GCA_039924215.1 Acidobacteriaceae bacterium | reverse complement strand
GCTGCCATCCCCTCCCTTCCCGTAAAATTGAGTGTTTGGTTCGAGCGCTGGTCGCCGGGCATCCAATACCGAATACCTAATCACGCAACGGAACGGAGCTTCTCTTGGCAGAAACAATTTATGACGTCGCCATTATCGGCGGCGGGCCAGCCGGTTACACGGCGGCCATTCGCGCGGGGCAGTACGGCCTGAAGGTCGCGCTGATTGAGAAAGAAAGCAAGCTGGGTGGAACGTGCCTGCATGTGGGCTGCATTCCGACCAAGTCCCTGCTGTTCAACGCCGAAATCTATGACCACCTGAAACATGCGGTCGAGTACGGCATTGACGGCCTGGGCGAAGGCAAGCTGAACTGGGGCACCATCCAGAAGCGCAAGCAGGACATCGTCGATAAGCATGCCAAGGGCCTGAATTTTTTGATGAAGAAAAATAAGGTCAACGTCTTTGAGGGCCATGGACGACTGACCGGACCGGCCAAGGACGGCGTGCATTCTGTCGAGGTCTACACCGAGGGCGGCGGCGGCTCGGATGGCGACCGCAGCCTTTTGAAAGCGAAGAATGTCGTCCTGGCGACGGGCTCTGAAGCCAAGATGCTGCCGGGACTGGAAGTTGGCTCGCGCGTACTGACCAATATCGAGATCCTGTCGATGAACTCGATCCCAAAATCGCTGATCGTAATTGGCGCCGGCGCAGTGGGCGTGGAGTTCGCCTCCATCTTTAAGAGCTTTGGCACGGATATCACCATCGTTGAATATCTCCCCCGGCTGGTGCCGAATGAGGATGAGGACGTGAGTAAAGAGCTGGCGCGGGCGTTCCGCAAGCGCGGCATTGAGTCCTTTACCGGCGCGAAGTTCGAGAAGCTGGAGAAGACTAAAAACGGCGTCAAGGTCACGATTACCGGCTCCGATGGCAAACAGATGGTGAAGGAAGCGGATAAGGTGCTGGTGGCCGTGGGGCGTGCACCCCGAACGGAGCAGTTGGGACTGGAAACGACAAAGATCAAACCGGAGCGGGGATTCATCAAGGTCAACGAGTGGATGGAGACTACGGAACCGGGCGTGTACGCGATTGGCGACATCGTACCCGGAATGCCGCAACTGGCACATGTGGGCATGATGTGCGGCATGGTGGTCGCGGCAAAGATTGCCGGGAAATACGCGCGTCCGGTGAAGCGCGAGCGGATTCCGGCATGCACCTATTGCGAGCCGCAGATTGGCAGCGTGGGATTGACGGAAGCAGCAGCGAAGGAAAAGGGGCTGACGGTGAAGGTGGGCAAGTTCCCCTTCTCGGCGAATTCGAAGGCCTCGATTGTGGATTCGCACGAGGGCTTTGTAAAGATTGTGGCCGATGCGAAACACGGTGAAATCCTCGGGGTTCACATCATTGGGCCGCAGGCGACAGAACTGATTGCCGAGGCGGTGACGGCCATGGAACTGGAAGCGACCGTCGAGGAGATGATGTTTACGATCCACGCACACCCAACACTGAGCGAGGCAATGCTGGACGCCTTTGGCGCGGTTGAGGGAATGGCCATCAACACATAATCCGGCTTCCGAAATAGACAGAAAGGCCCGGCGAATCGCCGGGCCTTTCTGTCTTTTACACTGTACATATGTGCCCACAGAGCGGAAACTCGCACACCCCAGCTTCGCAGACGTGGAACGCCGGAGAATATTCTGCGCATGGCCGATTTGTGACGGACCTGGGAGCGAATATCCTGGACTGGCTTGCGGTCGCGCCGGGCGAAGAGATTCTGGATATTGGCTGCGGCGATGGCGTACTGACCGAACAGATTCTGCAGCGTGGCGCGCATGCTTGCGGCGTGGACGCATCCGCGCAAATGGTGGAAGCGGCACGGAAGCGCGGCGTGGATGCCCAAGTGCTGGACGCCACACGGATGAAATTTCAACACCAGTTCGACGCGGTGTTTTCCAATGCCGCCCTGCATTGGATTCACGATCAACCGGCTTTGCTGCAGGGAGTGGCACGGGCCTTGAAGCCGAATGGCCGCTTTGTGGCGGAGATGGGCGGACACGGAAATATCGCGGCAATTCGGGTGGCGTTGCACGCAGCGCTGGCGCATCATGGGCTGGCCGATTTGATGGTGGCCGACAATTATTTTCCTACGCTCGCGGAATACCGCCATCTGCTGGTAGCACACGGCTTTCTGGTGGAGGCCATAGAACTGGTTCCGCGCCCGACGCCCCTTGCAAGCGGGATGCGCGCGTGGCTGATGGTCTTTCGACGCGGCCTGTTCGATGCCATCCCGGAGCCTCTCCGCGAGGAAATACTTGACGAAACGCTGGCTCATCTGAAACCAGCCCTGTGCGACAGTGAAGGTAACTGGACTGCCGACTATGTGCGCCTTCGCTTCCGAGCGCGCATCGGCAAGATGGATGCTGCGTAATGGCCGGCCTGCTACATCTGATTCATCCTGGACGTGTGGACTATAGGGAAGCGCTGGAGCTGCAGCAGGAGCTGGTCGCACTTCGCAAGCAACAGCGGATTGGGGATGTGCTGTTGCTGCTGGAGCACCCTCCGGTACTGACGCTTGGCAGGAATGCCCATCGCACCAACGTCCTGGCGAGCGACGAAGAGCTGGCGCAACGAGGCATCGGCATCCATGAAATCAACCGCGGCGGAGATGTAACGTATCACGGGCCGGGACAGATTGTCGGCTACCCAATTCTTGACCTGCGCGGAGAGTTCCCTGGGAAGAAGGGGCCGCACCTGGGCGCCGTCGAATATGTCCGCTGGCTGGAAGAAGCGTTGATCCGCACGTGTGCGGAATATGGCGTCCTGACTGGCCGGGTACCAGGGCGGACCGGCGTGTGGACACTGGCCGGCGGCAACATTGCAGCGAAAAAGATTGCCGCAATTGGCGTGCACATCTCTCAGGCCGTTACTTCCCACGGATTCGCATGGAATGTCACGACCGATTTGCGGGATTTCCGCCTGATCGTCCCCTGCGGAATCTCCGATCGCGATGTTACAAGCCTGGAAGAGGAGATCGACAAACCGAGCGAGTCGATGCCCACAATGGAACAGGCGATGCATGCCGTGGCGCGAAATTTCGGACGTGTCTTCGGCAGACAGGTCTTGTGGATGGAGTCCGTCGAAGCCCTGGTGAAACAGTCCTCACCGGGGAATCCTTCGGGATCGGCGTAATCGTGTGAGGGCCTGAAAACAAAAACCTGTCGCGCTTCGCATCCGGGGATACCGCGTGGCCGTGAGATCGCCGTTCGGCATCTTCATATAGAATGATTGGTTTGGTGCAATTCAGTAAGAAAAGCCGTCTCATGACGACAAGAAAGATACAAACCCCATCCCGGCACTTTTGAATTGGAAACCAAGTATCTGCGGATCGAAATCCGCGCGTGCAAGGGCGGAACGTGCGATGCCGGATGATTTGAAACGAAACGATCTGAACCGTTAACAGACAACAGGAAGGAATGCATGCCAACGAACGTAGTGATGCCGCAGATGGGCGAGTCGATCTTCGAGGGGACGATCACGAAGTGGTTGAAGAAGGCCGGCGACACAGTGCAGCGGGATGAGCCCTTGTTCGAGATCTCGACGGACAAAGTGGATGCTGAAATCCCTGCACCGGCGTCCGGCGTGCTTACAGAGATCAAGATCGCTGAGGGTGCAACCGTGGAGATCAATACGGTGGTCGCTGTGATAGACGAGAGTGGGTCTGGCTCGGCATCGAAGTCCGCTGCAACGGACTCGGCGACGGCGACCAAGAAAGAGGCCGCCGCCTCCGGCGCACCTCCGCAGCCCAACTCTACTCCATCCACATCTGACGGCAATGCTCCGGACCGTGCTGAGGGAACGTCCAGCGCGCCTGCATCCAAGCCCGCGTCGGCGGCTGGCTCTGTAGGCACAAACGTTGTGATGCCGCAGATGGGCGAGTCCATCTTTGAAGGAACGATCACAAAATGGCTGAAAAAGGTTGGCGATACGGTGCAGCGGGATGAGCCGCTGTTTGAGATTTCGACCGATAAAGTGGACGCCGAAATTCCTGCTCCTGCTGCGGGTGTGTTGACAGCCATCCAGGCGGCGGAGGGTACCACGGTAGAAATCAATACCGTAGTTGCAGTCATCGGGGGCAGCGGCGCGGCAAGTTCAACTGCGCCTGCACCGGCCGTGCCACCGGCGGAGAAAAAAGCAGCGCCTGCACCTTCGGTGCCTTCAGCGCCTTCCACTCCACCCGAAAGCACCGCCACAACAGGCGAACGGGTGCGGTCCTCGCCGCTGGTTCGGCGGATTGCAAAGGACAACAACCTGGATCTTTCGAGAATCGAGGGTACAGGTTCGGGAGGCCGCATCACGAAGGACGACGCACTTGCCTATCTCAGCCAGCGTGGAAAAGGTCCGGAAGCTCAGGCGGCCGCAACCCCTGCATCGGCAATCTCAACCCCTGCATCGGTCGTGCCATCGATGAAGGCCGTCGAAGCCCCTGCGGGACCGGCCCCAGGGGACCTGGTTCCGCTGACAAAAATGCGCGCCATCATCGCGCAGCGCATGGTGGAATCGAAGCACACCAGTGCCCATGTGCATAGCGTCTTCAAAATTGACATGACGCGAATCGTGCGTATCCGCGAGCGGGAAAAGTCAAAATACGAACAACGGAATGGCGTGAAACTGACGTACATGCCGTTCATCACCAGCGCCGTTGTGAAATGCCTGCGTAAGATGCCAATCGTGAATGCATCTCTCGAAGGAAATGCCATCCGCTACCACAAGAACATCAATGTCGGCATCGCGGTTGCGCTCGATTGGGGCCTGATTGTTCCGGTCATCAAGCAAGCGGAGGAGCGCAGCTTCCTGGGGATTGCGCGTGGCATCGCCGATCTGGCGGCGCGAGCACGCACGAAGAAGCTGAAGCCGGATGAGGTGGCAGATGGCACCTTCACCATTACGAATCCCGGAATTTTCGGAGAACAGTTCGGCACACCGGTGATCAACCAGCCGGAAACAGCCATCCTGGGGGTGGGCGGCCTGTTTAAAGAGCCTGTCGTTGTCACCGATGCCGATGGAACTGACAGCATTGCCATCCGTCACATTATTCGGTTGACGCTCGGTTT
>JBDTBI010000505.1:0-11550 GCA_039924215.1 Acidobacteriaceae bacterium | reverse complement strand
AATCCACTGTGCTATGAAATCATGACCCCGGCCCTAGTGGGAGTTCCCACGAATCGTATGGTTCTGGGCAAGCATTCCGGACGCCACGCCTTGAACCAGCGCCTGAAGGAGCTGGGCTACAACCTCAGCCAGAATGATCTGAATCTGGCCTACGACCGATTCGTAGAAATTGCGGATCGTAAGAAATCTGTTTTTGATCAGGACCTGGTCAGCATTATGCTGACCCATCTGCGTCAGCCCCCCGCCGTAGGGCCACATGCCTCGTCGGTGGTCGCTTCTCCGCAGACATTGAATCAGTAGGCGGAAATCGAACGGCACCACCGCCTTTTAGGGAAATCCGGCGCAGGCAGAAACAAAGCGCCCAACATAGGAGCTTGCATGTCCACGGAAATCAAAGTCACCGTCGTTTCAGGAGATGGAATCGGGCCGGAAGTTACGCGCGAAGCCGTCCAGATTCTGGAATGCATCGGCCAGTTGAACAATTACAAGTTTCATTTCGTTGAAATGCCAATCGGCGGCGTTGCCATCCGCCAGCATGGATCGCCTCTTCCACGCGCAACGCTCGATGCAGCGCTCGACAGCGATGCGGTGTTCCTCGGGGCAGTCGGCGGGAATGAATTCAACTCCTTATCGCCGGACAAGCGGCCGGAGGCCGGTCTGCTGCAGTTGCGACAGGCCCTCGGGGGTTTCGCCAACCTGCGCCCTTCTATCGCCTACGCGCCCCTGAGCCACAATTCCCCTTTGCGCCCGGAGGTCACAGACGGCGCAAACATTCTGTTTGTTCGGGAGCTGCTCGGCGGCCTGTATTTTGGCGAGCCCCGTTCCTGGGACCGCGAATCCGGAGTGGGCATCAACACCATGCGCTATACCCGGGAAGAAGTCGTGCGGGTGGCGCGCGTCGCATTTGAGCTGGCGCAGAAACGCCGTCACAAAGTTACCTCAGTCGATAAAGCCAACGTGCTGGAAGTTTCGCAGTTGTGGCGCGCAACCGTGACAGAAGTTGCAGCGGAATATCCAGACGTCGCGCTTGACCACTTATATGTGGACGCCTGCGCCATGCACCTGATGAATACGCCGCGGAACTTCGATGTGATTGTGACCGAAAATCTGTTTGGAGACATCCTTTCCGATGAGGCGGCCGTCATCACCGGTTCGCTGGGAATGTTGCCTTCGGCAACGATCGGCGGCGCGGTCAATCTGTATGAACCCGTGCACGGCTCTGCACCGGATATTGCCGGTACCGGCAAAGCGAATCCGCTGGGAGCAATCCTCACGGCGGCCATGCTTTTGCGCCACACCGCTGAACTGGAGCAGGATGCGCAGGCGGTTGAAACCGCCGTCCAGCGCGTGCTGGCCGAAGGCTATCGTACTGCGGACCTCGCCCGCACGAATCAACCGAACCAGCAGATCGTCACCACGCGAGAGATGGGCAAGCTGGTCTTTGACACGCTGAATGAAATCATCAATCGCAATCAGGCGATGCACGCGGTCTGACGCTTTTTTCCGGAAGCGCATCCAGTCCGGTCTTCACCCCACACGACTCACACGCACTACAGGCATAGTGAAAAGAACATGGCAAACGAAAAAAAAACACTTTTTGAAAATATCTGGGATGAGCACATTGTCACCGCGCCGGAGGGCGAACCGGCCCTCCTCTACATCGACCTGCATCTACTGCACGAAGTGACCTCACCGCAGGCCTTTGAGGGATTGCGCCTTGCCGGCCGCGGCGTGCGCCGTCCGGACCGTTCCCTGGCA
The DNA here is from genome assembly GCA_039924215.1 of Acidobacteriaceae bacterium. Lineage (GTDB taxonomy): Bacteria > Acidobacteriota > Terriglobia > Terriglobales > Acidobacteriaceae > JAKAAZ01. Next base: position 9,792 of record JBDTBI010000505.1, on the reverse strand, counting down.
ACGGTGGACCACAACGTTCCCACCATCGCAGCTGATCGCATCGCCATCAAAGATCCCATCTCAGCGAAACAGATTGAAACGCTGCGCCGTAACTGCAAGGAGTTTGGCATCGAGCTGTTCGACGTGATGTCGAACCGGCAGGGCATCGTGCACATCATCGGTCCGGAGCTCGGATTCACCAAGCCCGGCATGACCATTGTCTGCGGCGACAGCCATACCAGTACCCACGGCGCGTTTGGCTCGCTGGCCTTCGGCATCGGCACCAGCGAGGTGGAGCATGTTCTGGCCACGCAATGCCTGCCGCAGTCGAAAGCAAAAACGTTCCGCATCTCTGTCGAGGGCGAGCTTCACGCATCCGTTACCGCCAAGGACATTGCACTCGGCATCATCGGACGCATCGGCACCGATGGCGCAACCGGTTATGTAGTCGAGTACGCTGGCTCCGCCATTCGCGCGCTCTCCATGGAAGGCCGCATGACGGTCTGCAATATGAGCATCGAATCCGGCGCGCGCGCCGGCATGATTGCTCCCGACGCAATTACATTCGCCTATCTCAAAGGTCGTCCGCAGTCGCCCCAGGGAAAAGCATGGGACGAGGCCGTCGAGCATTGGAGTTCGTTGCCTTCTCATCCTGAAGCGAAGTTCGACCGCGAGCTGGTCATCGATGCCCGTGAGCTGACACCTTTCGTCACCTGGGGAACGAATCCCGGCATGGTGGTTTCCATCACCGGAGCGGTACCCATGCCTGATTCCGCGCCCACGAGTGCCGACCGCCGCGCCTACGAACGCGCCCTGGAATACATGGCACTGGAGCCGGGAACAAAAATCGAAAATATTCCCATCGACCGTGTCTTTATCGGGTCCTGCACCAATGCACGTATTGAAGACCTGCGTGCCGCCGCGAAAGTCGTCAGCGGCTACAAGGTCAACACCAAAGTGAGCGCCATGGTGGTACCCGGTTCACAGTCCGTAAAAGCGAAGGCCGAAAGTGAGGGCCTGGATCGCATTTTCCTCGAGGCCGGCTTTGAATGGCGCGAGCCCGGCTGCTCCATGTGCCTGGGTATGAATCCCGACATTCTGCAGCCAGGAGAACGCTGCGCCTCTACCAGCAACCGTAACTTTGAAGGCCGTCAGGGCCGCGGTGGAAGGACCCACCTTGTCAGTCCCGTCATGGCCGCTGCCGCCGCCATTGCCGGCCACTTTACCGATGTTCGCAACTGGGAGTACCGCAAATAGCCATGAAACCATTTCGCGCACTTACGTCCAAGGTCGCACCTCTCGATGCCGTCAACGTCGATACCGACCAGATCATTCCGAAGCAGTTTTTGAAGCGCATCGAGCGCACCGGCTATGGAGAATTTCTATTTTTCGATTGGCGTCTTAACCCGGACCGCACTCCCAACCCGGAATTTTCCCTGAACAAGCCGCAGTATCAAGGCGCGGAAATTCTTGTCGCGGGACAAAATTTCGGCTGCGGCTCCTCGCGCGAGCATGCCGCATGGGCGCTCAGCGACTACGGCTTTCGCTGCGTCATAGCACCCAGTTTCGCCGACATATTTTTCTCCAATGCAGCCAAGAACGGCATTCTTCTGGTTGTGCTGCCGGAGGAAAAAGTGGCGCAGTTAATGGATCGAGCGAAGCAGCCCGGCTACACGCTGCACGTATCGCTGGAAGCACAAACCGTAAAGGACGATCAGGGATTCGAGGAAACCTTCACCATCGATCCATTCCGGCGCTCCTGTCTGCTGGAAGGATTGGACGATATTGACCTGACAATGCGATACACTTCCGCGCTGGACGCCTATGAGCAACGGCGCGGCGCCGCATTTTGGTCTTTACCCAGACAACCACAAGGAGCACGCGCATGAGCAGCAACGGCAAAAATGAGACTGCACACAACCCGAAGCACAACAGTGTTCCCTTAACAGAAGGTCCCAGCCGCGCAGGTGCGCGCGCCATGTTCCACGCGGTTGGCTATTCCCGCGAAGACCTGGCCAAGCCCATCATCGGCATCGCCAACACCTGGACTGAGATCGGTCCCTGCAATTTTCATCTGCGCATCCTGGCCGACGCCGTCAAAAAAGGAGTTCGCGAGGCAGGCGGCACGCCGCTGGAATTCAACACCATCACCATCTCCGACGGCATCACGATGGGCACGCAGGGAATGAAGGCCTCGCTGATCAGCCGGGAAGTGATCGCCGACTCCGTCGAGCTGATCGCTCGGGGAAATCTCTTCGATGGACTGGTAACCATTGCAGGCTGCGACAAGAATTTGCCCGGTACTGTCATGGCGCTCGCCCGCCTCGACATTCCCTCTCTGATGATCTATGGCGGCTCCATCGCGCCCGGCCATCTGCATGGAAAAGACATCACCATCCAGGACGTCTATGAAGGTATTGGCGCGCATGCCGCCGGCAAGATCACCGACGCCCAACTGGAAGAGATCGAGGATTCAGCTTGTCCCGGAGTCGGGGCCTGCGGTGGACAGTTCACGGCCAACACCATGGCCATGGCGTGCGAATTTCTTGGTATCTCTCCCATGAATCTTTCCGGAGTCCCCGCGCTTTCTCCGGAAAAAACGAACGCCTGTCGCGCTGCCGGGGCACTCGTCATGGAATTGGTGAAAAAGGACCTGCGACCCTCCAAAATCATTACCCGCGCCGCGTTGGAAAATGCTATTGCCAGCGTTGCCGCCTCGGGCGGATCGACAAACTCAGTGCTTCATTTAATCGCCATTGCCTATGAAGCGGGCATCGAGCTTACGGTCGACGACTTCGACCGCATCAGTCGAAAAACACCCTTGCTCGTCGACATGAAGCCAGCTGGCCGCTATGTGGCCACGGATTATCAGGCAGCGGGAGGAAGCCGTCTGTTGGCACAGCGTTTACTCGCCGGCAATTTCCTCGACGGCAGTGCGTTAAACGTCTCCGGACGTACGCTCGCCGAAGAAGCGGATCTGACGCAGGAGCAACCTGGACAGAAAGTCATTCATTCGCTCGACAATCCGTTGAAGCCGACGGGCGGGCTCGTCATCCTGAAAGGCAATCTCGCATCGGATGGCTGCGTGATCAAAATCACCGGACACGAACGCCTGAATCATCGCGGCCCGGCCCGTGTGTTCGACACGGAAGAAGCCTGCTTCGCCGCTCTGGATGCGGGCAGCCTGAAGCCGAACGATGTCGTCGTCATTCGCTATGAGGGCCCTCGCGGTGGACCTGGAATGCGCGAGATGCTCGAGGTGACTGCGGCCATCGCCGGGATTTCCGAGTTAAGCGACACGGTCGCCCTGCTCACCGACGGCCGCTTCTCCGGCGCAACCCGCGGCCTAATGGCTGGCCACGTAGCTCCGGAAGCTGCGGTGGGCGGCACCATCGCCCTGGTACGCGATGGCGACATGATTGTGTTCGACGTCCCGAAACGTGAACTGCGCGTGGAACTGAGCGACGAAGAACTGGAAGCCCGTAAGAAGAGTTGGAAGGCGCCGGCAACGAACATTCCGCGCGGAGTCTTCCGTAAATATGTGGCAACCGTTTCTTCCGCCGCTCGCGGAGCAGTGACGCACTAAACGCACGAATGGATGGAGGCAGCCATGGACAATTCTGGAAAAGCAGTTCGCAACAATCCCAACTCGAGGGACACCGCTATCTACACCCAGCCAACCCGGCTGACAGGGGCGGAAACCCTCTGGGCAACCCTGGTGGGCGAAGGCGTGCGGGACGTATTCGGCTATCCCGGCGGAGCCATTTTGCCCGCCTACGACGCATTGCGGAAATTCCCAATTCGCCACATTCTGGTCCGCCATGAGCAGGGAGCAGCTCACATGGCGGATGGATACGCGCGCGCTTCCGGTCGCGTCGGCGTTGCCGTGGCCACCTCCGGCCCCGGCGCGACCAACATGGTCACTGGCATTGCCAACGCAATGCTCGACTCCATCCCCATGGTCTGCATCACCGGCCAGGTTTCCAGCAAGGTTCTGGGCACCGATGCGTTTCAGGAAGTGGACATCACCGGCATCACGCTTCCCATCACAAAACACAACTATCTGATCACCCGCACGGAAGACATTGCGCCAGCCCTGCGGGAGGCCTTTCGCATCGCACGGTCTGGACGTCCCGGCCCGGTGCTGGTTGACATCACAAAAGATGCGCAGCAGAACTCGGCCATCTTCGACTTCAACGCAGCCGCCCCGCAACCCTATCGCCCGCACCCAATGCTCGCCGCGGATTCCACTTCCATCCGTGAAGCGCTGGAACTACTTCGCTCCGCCAAACGTCCGGTCATTCTGGCGGGCCACGGCATCCTGCATGCGCGCGCTATGGAACAGGTGCGCACGCTGGCGGAACAGGCGCAGATTCCAGTCGCCTGCACGTTGCTGGGATTGACCGCATTCCCCGCCTCGCATCCGCTCAACCTGGGTATGATGGGCATGCATGGAGAAAGCTGGGTCAACAACGCCATTCAGCAGGCGGACCTCCTGATCGCCTGCGGCATGCGCTTTGACGATAGAGTCACCGGCTCTCTTGCCACCTACGCGCCGCAAGCCAAGAAAATCCATATCGAAATCGATCCTGCAGAGATCAATAAAAATGTTCGTGTCGACGTGCCTCTCATCGGCGATTTGAAGGAGGTTCTGGAGACCCTGCTCCCGCTCCTGCCAAAACGCGATGGCGCGGAGTGGCTCCATACCATTGCCGCAATGAAAGGCGATGCGGCCGTGCGGGATATCCAGCAGTTGCCGGACAACGGTCATCTCTACGCCGCGCATGTCATCAATGACATTTGGCGCGTGACGGGAGGCGATGCGATCGTCGCCACCGATGTTGGCCAGCACCAGATGTGGGAGGCGCAGTATTACAAGCACGATCAGCCTCGCTCGCTTATCACCTCCGGCGGCCTGGGCACCATGGGGTTCGCGCTGCCCGCCGCAATCGGCGCCAAAGTGGCCTGCCCGGAAAAAGAGGTCTGGGTGATCGCCGGTGACGGCGGGTTCCAAATGACCAGTCCGGAGCTGGCAACGATTGTGCAGGAAAAGTTGAACATCAACATAGCCATCGTGAACAACGGCTATCTGGGCATGGTGCGCCAGTGGCAGGAAGTTTTCTATGACAAGAATTATGAGTGCACGCCGCTGATCAGCCCGGATTTCGTAAAGCTGGCGGATGCGCATGGGATCCATGGCGCGCACGTCAGTCGCCGTGCGGAGGTCATCCCTACAGTGGAAGCGGCGCGCAAGGACAAGGGTGCATTCCTGATCGACTTCCATGTGGAGCAGGAAGATTCCGTCTATCCAATGATTGCCCCCGGAGCCGCCCTGCATGACATGATCCGGCGTCCGAAGCACAATCCCCTGGTAGAAACAGCAGAGGAAGTTTAGGAGAGATATTTCATGTTGCACACCTTTGTAGCGCTGGTCGAGGACAAAACCGGGTTGCTGTCGCGCGTGGCCTCGCTGTTCCGTCGGCTCAACGTCAACATCATTTCGCTGACGGTCGGCAACACGGAAACCGCGGGCGTCTCCCGCACCACGATCGTGGCGGAAGCCGCTGAAGACCGCGCCCCCCGCATCATGGCCTCGCTTTACAAGCTGGAAGGCGTTCTTGAAGTCGATGATGTCGGTCGGCACTCTGCGGTGATTCGCGAACTGGCTCTGCTGAAAGTGGCTATCAGCCAGAAGACGCGCTCCGACCTGTTTCAATTGGCTGAAGTCTTTCATGCCCGCATCGTCGATCTTGCTCCTGAGTCGCTGATGTTGGAAATCACGGGCAGCGCCAGTAAAATCGAAGGATTGGTGCAGATTCTGCTCGAAGGCAACTACCGTATTCTTGAAATGGCTCGCAGCGGTCGCATGGCGATGCGCCGCGGCCACCATACCAGCCGCGTGCTGGAAGCGCTTGGCGACACCACACCGACAGCGCCCAAAACTCTTATGGTCGATCGCAAGCATGAGACGCTCGACCTGATCGAAGAAGACCAAGCTTAAACAACCGAAACGGAGAACAACGATATGGTCAAGACCTACCACGATGAAGACGCAGACCTGAAATTGATCCAGCAGAAGAAGGTGGCCATCATTGGCTACGGCTCACAGGGACATGCCCACGCACTCAACCTGAAAGATTCCGGCGTAGAGGTACGCATCGGTCTGGCCGCCGGCAGCAAGTCCAAGCCGCGCGCGGAAAAAGCGGGTCTCGAAGTCATGACCACCGCCGACGCCGCGAAGTGGGCCGATGTCATCATGATCCTTGTGCCCGATCAGACACAGGGAAAGATTTATGCGGACTCGATCGCGCCCAATATGACTGCGGGCAAGACCTTGATGTTCGCCCATGGCTTCAACATCCGCTACGGCACCATTCAGCCGTCCGCCAATATAGATGTCAGCATGGTGGCGCCGAAAGCTCCCGGCCATCGCGTGCGCGAGGTCTTTGTCGAAGGTGGCGGAACCCCCGCCCTGGTCGCGGTTCAGCAGGATGCTAGTGGGCAGGCGCTGGCACTGGCGTTGTCGTACGCAAAAGGAATTGGCTGCACCCGCGCCGGCGTGTTGGAAACCACATTCAAGGAAGAAACGGAAACCGATCTGTTCGGCGAACAGGCTGTGCTCTGCGGCGGTGTCAGCGCGTTGGTGAAAGCGGCCTTTGAAACGCTGACGAATGCCGGCTACCAGCCCGAGCTTGCCTATTTTGAGTGCATGCACGAGCTGAAACTCATCGTGGACTTGATGTATCGCGGCGGTCTGGCCTACATGCGCTATTCCATTTCCGATACGGCTGAATATGGCGATTACATCGCCGGCCCTCGCATCGTAACCGACGAAACGCGCGCCGCCATGAAAAAGCTGCTGTCTGAAATTCAGGATGGAACCTTCGCGAAGAACTGGCTGGATGAGAACGCAACCGGCCGCAAATGGTTTGAAGAACAGCGCCGCAAGGAAGCCGCACACTCCCTTGAAAAGGTGGGAGCGCCTCTGCGTGCCGCGATGCCGTTTCTCGATCCAGTCAGGGTGAACGACGGCGTTGTCGAAGCTGTGGGGAAACCCGCTGCCACACCAGCATAAAGAAGAAGTTGATTTCTCTGACTTATTTTTGAAAAGCGACGCATGATGGCAGCCGAGACTGGCTGCCTTCGTGCTTTGCCGCTGCACCACAAACGAGCCGGTCTACCCTGATCTACCCTTAGGAAAACGCCATGGAAAGTGCCGCTCATCGAATCAACCAGCTTGACGAGTTGCCCCCGGGAGTATCGGTACTTCATTCCCCGGAGTCCACGCTTTTCGATGCCCTTCGCCTGGTCCCTCAGCTGGAGGGATTATCCAACCCGGAATATCTGTGGCTGGTGCAGCATAGCTGGGAATTCTCCGCCGCTGCGGGCACGCGCCTGTTTACCGATGGCGATCCGGCAACGCACATGACCATCCTGCTTGACGGGGAAATCCAGGTTCGCCGTCAGGCTGCCGGCCAGGGAACCCTGTACATTGGCCGGTCCGGTCAGCTCACGGGCGTGTTGCCCTACTCCCGCATGAAGACCACGGGCGGCAGCGGCGTTGTTTCCGAGCAGCTATGGGCGCTGCAAATCCACAGAGAATTGTTTCCCGAGATGCTGGCTGCTATTCCTTCCATGGGCCAGCGCTGCGTCTCCATCCTGCTGGACAGGGTACGCGAAGTAACGCGTCTGGAGGAACAGTCGGAAAAGTTGAGCGCCCTGGGGAAACTGGCCGCCAATATGGCCCATGAACTCAACAACCCCGCCAGCGCGGCGCAACGGGCTGCCAGCAACTTGCTGGATGAACTGCATACGTACGGCAAGGTAAGTTTTGAAGCCGGCAGACTATGCCTGACAAATCAACAGGAAGACCGCTATATGGAGTGGAACGCCGATATCCGCGCCACCATCGAAGCGCGATCCAAACAGCCGCGCCCCCTAGAAGCTGGGGCACTGGAAGAGCAACTGAACCGCTGGCTGGAGTCTCGAAAGATACCCGATTCCTGGTCCATCGCTCCGGTCTTTGCGGAAGTTGGCATTGGGCCGGAAGACCTCGCCGTTCTCGATACGTTTCTCAATGCGGAAGCTACCAACCTGGCCCTCGCCCATTTCGCTTCCGCTTTGCGCGCCGAGCACATGACTGCAGCGGTGCTGGATTCAACTGCCAGAATTTTCGACCTGATCCGCGCCATCCAGCAATACTCCCACATGGACCAGGCCCCGCTGCAGGACATCAATCTGGCGCAATCCCTTGAGAACACCTTGAGCATGCTGCATTACAGGCTCAACGATGTACAGGTGATACGCAACTTCGACTCCGACCTGCCGCGCATCACTGCAAATGGAAGTGAACTGAACCAGGTGTGGATGGCCTTGTTGGAAAATGCGTTGGATGCGATGCAGGATCGAGGAACCATTCGCGTATCCACGCAGCACAATGGCGATATGGTTCGCGTCGAAATCTGGGATGACGGTCCGGGAATTCCTCACGAGTTGCATAGCCGGATCTTTGAACCGTTTTTTACGACCAAGCCCCTGGGACAGGCGTCCGGCCTCAGTCTCGATACGGCCCGTCGCATCCTGAACCGGTATCGCGGATTTATTGATTTGCAATCGAAGCCCGGCGCAACCTGTTTTCAGGTCAGGATCCCCTTGCAACAGACCGGGGCCTACTGAAAGGGTTCTGCTCCGCCTACTGTTCAATTTCCACGCCACGCCAAAAAGCCACGTGGTTTTTGATGGCCCGTGCTGCCGGTTTGGGGTCCGGATAATACCAGGCTGCGTCGGAGTTCTCCTGCCCATCCACCAGGATGGTGTAATAGCGCGCCTGCCCCTTCCACGGAGAGTTTGAAATTGTGGAACTGGTTCGGAAGTATTCCCGATCGATCGAATCAATCGGAAAATAAACGTCTCCTTCCACCAGTTGTGTCTTATCGCTCTCGGCCAGCACCTTACCGTTCCACACAGCTTTCGCCATAGATTCGCCCAGCACCTCTCCTCTACAACAATAACAGATGCAGACCCGGTGTCCCGGTCGCTTTCAAATCTGCCACACGGCACACAAAAGAGGACGCACCTTCGCGCGTCCACTCAGAGGACTGCTCTACAGATGTCAGGCCCCGGATGCCGGGGAACTCCACCCATACCTTACATGCCGCCGGATTTTTTCACCTTATCGACATGGATGCTGTTGCTGTCTGAATCAACGGTGGCTACAACCCGCACTTTCTCGCCATAGTAGTTTGAGACAGCATCCGTGTTGTCAATCGCCCAGACCTTGTTCTTGGTATCGACAAAAACCGGCTTTGCGCCGGCGTTGACGCACTTTGTGACGCATGCCGGGGTATGCATTTTGGCACCGCATTTTGACTCACCAATCCAACCGGTAAGTTTGTGGGTTTTTGCTGTTTGCGCACCGGCAAATCCTGTCATGCTGCCGAGAGCCAGTACTAACGCTAAATACTTCATGTTCGCTCCTTTAGGTCTTTCGTCCCAAAAACAGATACATCCCACTATATTGTACCTACTCCAAGAGAGATTGGCAAGCAATCAGTTCAGCAGCTTCGAAACCTGCAGTTTCTTGATTTCCACCGCATGAACATCCCATCGCGTTACCATCAGAGGACGTTATAAGAGTTACGAGGCGCGCCCTTGAATGGATTTCAGAACAGTCTGAAATCGTTCTCTTGCCGCCGGGTATTTCTCGATCAGTTGGGCCGTCTGGCGCATGAACGGCCGCCCCATCTTGGCCTGGTAGGCCTCGCGAAAGGCATAGTACTTGGCAAAGATATAGATGCCCTCGCCATTCGAGTC
>JBDTBI010000504.1:0-3948 GCA_039924215.1 Acidobacteriaceae bacterium | reverse complement strand
CAGATGCGCTCCATCATATACTCGTCGTTGCGGGATCGATTATCATGCTGCTCGGCGCGCTATTGATCAGCACATCCGCGGCCGGCAGCGAAGAGCACGCCTCCACCGATCAGGCCATTGCGCGAGAATGCGATCGATATTCTCTGGATTATTCTCGTGTCGTCCAGGCACAGACGGGCATCGACATGGAAGAAACGCCCGCTACACGTAGGCGCTGGTGGGACTATGCCATCGCCATAATCGCCTGTTGCATTTTCGTTGTTCTTGCCTTTGGAGCCGAGCGACCTACGGTGCCGATGCCTGTGTTCTGGACCAACGGCTTGCTGCTGCTGCTCCTGCTGACATTTTTTGGCGGAGGGTGGTGGCTTTGGAAAAAAATGCGCTTCTCGTGAGGTGCGTTTCTACTGAAGCTGGCTCTCCACTGGCATCCTGTACGGTTCCATAGGAAAGTTTCTATGGGAGAGTACAGTGGTTGCATTTCAAACATCCAAGCCAATTTGCCAATAGGGGAGATTGCCCGGATCGACCTCCCAGACAAGCCGGCCGCAGTTGAGCTTTAGACGCTTAGGACCTTGACTCCGGCTTTTTCAAACGAAGCCACAACATCTTCAGGAATTCCGTCGTCCGTAATTAAGAGACTGATTGCGATCGTCGGACAAATGATGACGGGACTAATCATACCGACCTTGCTGGAATCGGCAACGACGACTACCTGTTTTGTCTGACGCGTCATGGCCCGAAACACTGCAGCCTCATCCGCTTCGATGGTGGTGGCGCCGCGTTCCGGATCGACCCCGCAGACGCCCACAAAAACCCGGTCCATCATCACTACATTCAGTGCCTCAATCGCCGCCGGTCCAATCAGAGAGAACGCCCCCTGCCATCGCATACGGCCGCCCGTCAGCGTGGTGTCCAGGCCCTCGCTGCTGCTCAACTCCATGGCAATATTGACTGCATTCGTAATGACGTGGAGATTCTTTCTGTGACGTAGCAACTGAGCCACTTGTGTGGTCGTCGTGCCCGCGGTAATGCCTATCGTCTCATTTTCCTGCACCAGGTCCGCCGCCGCCTGCGCAATTCGCTGCTTCTCCTTCGTAAATCGTTCTTCGCGGATCCTAAAAGCGGCATCGAAACGAAAAGGTTCATAAATTGCTTTGCCTGATGCCAGCATCGCTCCGCCGTGGATACGATGGACCAATCCGCGTTCTTCCAGCCGAACCAGATCGCGACGTACGCTCGCTGGAGACATTTCAAGCAGCACCGTTAATTCATCGACGGAAGTCTTACCATGGTGAAGGAGCAACCGCAGGATTTCCTTCGCGCGCTTGTCGATCTTAGAAGACACAGAGACAGGGCCGACCGCGATTTCGTCCGGTGCAGAAAATGACCTGTTAATTGGTGACACTTTGTACGGCCCCATTTGCAATCCTATCCAATGATTTGCGTAAGCCATGTACATTGTCCTCGAGAACGATGTACCGCGCAAATTCATCGTGTCCCGCCGTCCCTAATTTCAGGACAGGGTTGCGGAAAATAACGGGGCTTTCCGTGCGTGTTCTCAAGGAACAATGAAATTCCGTTGCGCCTGTACGCACGGCAATTCGATGAATGTTCTCCTGGCGAATGCCCCCACCCACCATGATATGGACCCGTCCCCTCGCGGCATGGATCAGGCGCGTGGCACGCTCTGCGCCCTGGGTAATGGTCTGCATACCTCCTGAAGTCAGAATGCGGTGCGCGCCGGTCTCAATCACTTGCTCCAGCGATACGTCCAGATTGGCTGACATATCAAAAGCGCGATGGAAGGTTACCTTCAGGGGATGGGCCAATTGCACCAGCTCTCGGGTCCGTTCCACATCGACATTGCCATCTTTATCGAGCAGGCCAAGGACGATACCGTCTGCTCCCAGATGCTTTATCTGGCTGACATCATATTTCATGACATCGTATTCATGATTTGTGTAAAACGAGTCCCCGCCTCTGGGCCTCACCATCACAAACACTTCGATCCCAACATGCTTCCGAACTGCGTGGATCAGTCCCGCGCTTGGCGTGATTCCGCCTTCGGTCAAGTCGCTGCATAGCTCAACCCGCTGCGCACCTCCTTTTTCCGAGGCGATCGCCGATTCCACGGAGTCTACACATATCTCAAGAATCATGATGGCAGAATCCCATTTTCCCACATCTCCGGATTCCCGATTGCATAGATCAGGAATCCGGGCTCGAGGAAGCTTCGGGCAAATACGTTGTTTCAGTCGGTCGCAGACGCCGGCTGGTGAAAGGCCATCCAGTTAAAACCTGTAGTGTAAGGAGAACTGCAGATGCCGCTCAGTCGATCGAATCGACCCGGTGGGGATAATCTTGCCGAACGTGGAATCGGTAATGCCCGTATCAGGATTTCCATAGCTGACGATATTGAAGGCATTGAACGCCTCGAAGCGGAAACCGATCGTCTGCTGTTTGTAGGTCTGAAAGTCCTTAAAGATAGACATATCCACGTTCAGATAACCAGGTCCGCGCACAGCTCCATTGCGAGAACTGCCAAAGGTGTTGGGAGCGGGTACGCCGAAGGCGCACACTCCATTGTCGACGCCGGGCGTGGTGCATGGGGTTGCCGAAGGGTCGGTACCAAACCAATTGACAAGGGTTCGATGGACGATCTTCAGCTTACGGTATTGGTTGGCGCGGGAATTGCCATAACTGTTGGAATTGTTTCCGGAGCCGGTAATCGACTGCGGGAATCCGGACCATGCGACACCGGCTGCAGAAAGTTGCCAACCGCCGAATGCCTCATCCACTAAACGGTTGGAATTGGGCAGGAACTTTTGCCCGCGGCCGACCGGCAGGGAATATACACCAGTGAAGGACAAATTGTGCGTTGCATCGTAGCCGGCCGGGCCGTAATCGGCGGCACTGTCATAGTAATTCTGGAAAGCTCCGCTGTACCCATTCACGTTCAGGCCATAATTACCCAAGCTGTTGGTCATTGCTTTGTTATAGGTGTAATTGACTGTAAATTCCAGCCCATCATGCAAACGCTGGCGTAGGGAGGTCTGCAACGCGTTATAGTTCATCATCGCGCGCGATTCCGTAATCAGCAACGAGTTTGAGCCAATGCTGACGGAAGGATCGATGGCATTGATACCCAGGTATTTATTGTTGTAGAACGGAGCGGAAGTCGGAACTCCGTTCACAAAATATTGGTTCACGTTGCCGGAATCTTCGATGTGCTGGCCCTGCTCCCCGATATATCCCACCTGCAGCGATGTCGATCGAGTGAGCGCATATTCGGTCGTCAGACTCCACTCCTGAATGAAGGCTGGTTGGATATTTTGCGGATAGACATTGAAGGTGCCGCCGAAGGTCACGGTGCCGCCGCTGAATCCTTGCTCCGCTGTACGCGGATCGCCGGGATTGCCGGGTGTAGGCGTGATTGCGTGGACGTTCACGGCCTGAATGAATGGCGTAACCGACGTCAGACGTTGGTTCGAGGAGTTGCCTTCAAAGAAGCTGGTCGCTCCATATCCGCCGCGAACTACGAAGCGGTCGGTGGGCTGCCACGCAAATCCCAGGCGGGGCATCCATTGCTTATAGTTCGGCTGGTAGCAGCCCAGGTTCTTGCAGATGCCCGATCCAATCGGAGCGCCTGTGGGCACTTGGCCCGCGTAAATTACCTGGCCTGTACCCAGGTCAATGTTACCGGTCTTATTATTTTCCTCTACCCATGGCTGGTCGTACTCGTAGCGTATTCCCATGTTGAGGGTTAGATTCGGACGAATTTTATAGTTGTCCTGCACGTATCCGGCTACACGCCACTGGCGTTGCCCGACGTTGACGCTTCTGAGTGTCGCAGCCGCTGAGGCCACGCGATCCAGTAGGAAGTCCGCGCCACCGTATCCTACCGCATTGGCTTCGGACGGATTGCTGCTGAAAGCACCGGTGTAACTC
>JBDTBI010000503.1:0-7332 GCA_039924215.1 Acidobacteriaceae bacterium | reverse complement strand
TCAGGAGCCTTGAAATGGATCTCAGGGACCACGCGCTTCGGCATGTATCCGCCGAGCTGACGGCGGCGTTCGTGCATGTAGACGATCTCAGGGCTGTCCTCGGCCGGCCGATATGGCTTGCCTTGCTTAGCCAATTTATCGGGCACGGGGATGTCGAAGCGATGAACGAACGCAGCGAGACCGTCGTCGGTGAGCTTCTTTTCCTGGTGGGTAGGGTTCCTAGCCTCGCCGGTTCCCAGGCCAAAGCCTTTGACCGTGTGGGCCAGAATGACGGTCGGACGGCCACGGTGTTCCGTGGCGCGCTTATACGCGTTGTAGACTTTGACAGCATCGTGGCCGCCCCGATGCAGCCTGCCTACCTGCTCATCCGTCAGGTCGCTGACCAGCTCAAGCAGTTCCGGATATTTGCCAAAGAATTCCTTGCGGATGTATGCGCCGCCTTTAGCCTTAAAGGTTTGGAAGTCTCCGTCGACGCACTCTTGCATGCGCTTGAGCAAAAGCCCGCTGGTATCGCGCTCGAAGAGCGCGTCCCATTCCGAACCCCAGACTACCTTAATGACGTTCCACCCAACGCCGCGGAAGAGCCCTTCGAGTTCATCGATGATACGGCTATTGCCGCGCACCGGGCCGTCCAGGCGCTGAAGATTGCAATTGATCACAAAAATAAGGTTGTCCAGTTTCTCCTGGACGGCAATGACGATGGCACCGCGCGTCTCAACTTCGTCGGTTTCCCCGTCGCCGATGTACGCCCAGACCTTCCGCGGAGTTTTTTCAATCAGATTGCGGTTCTCCAGATAACGCATGAAACGTGCCTGATAAATTGCGTTAATAGGCCCGATGCCCATCGAAACTGTGGGGAAACGCCAAAAATCCGGCATCAACCATGGGTGCGGGTAAGACGAGAGCCCGGGCGTGTCACGCAGTTCGTGGCGATAGTTAACGATTTGCTGATCATCTAGGCGGCCTTCAAGGTACGCGCGCGCGTAGATTCCAGGCGAGGCATGCCCCTGGAAGTAGATGAAATCGCCTGGCTGGTCTCCATAGCTTGCGTGAAAGAAGTGGTGGAAGCCTACTTCGAGTAACGTGGCGAGTGAGGAATACGTGGAAATGTGGCCGCCGATGCCGTGGTCTTTCTTGTTCTGGCCGTGCACCATGGCCATCGCGTTCCACCGAATGAGGCTCTCAAGGCGGCGCTCAAGGGCCCGATCGCCGGGGTAGGGAACTTCCTCGTGCTTGGGAATGGTATTCGTGTGGGGAGTGATGAGCTCAGCCGACATGTTAATGCCAGCCTCGCGGGCTCTTTGCCGCAGTGCTTTGAGGATCTTAGACCCGTGTTCCGGACCTTCGCCTATTACGACTTCATCGAAGGCCTCGATCCACTCTGCAACCTCATTGGAAAGATCTGCCTCGACGGGAAGTTCAAGTTTTGTATTCATACGAATCGACCTATTTACCTCGTTGTAGATTCAAAGCTCGTGATTTGTCTTACCGGCTGCCGCTTGGCTCGGGTCATCCCCATCTCCTCACCGCACTTGTGCAACAGGCCGGCATTAAGTGGATTGGCTGCCAAGTATCGCCTTCGAAGACGTGAATGACTTCCGCGTCTCTGTCGTTTGGAGTGAGCCTGAAGTCGCGGAGATGGATGTAAGGGTTAGACCTGTTTCATGTGTAAAGTGGAGGTTAAGCTTGGATGAGCAGTTTTCGCAGAGCCAGAAATGAATCGTTGCATGAGAAGGCTTTTTTTCGCAGATAGCCGGCGGAACATCCCGGCATGGTGCGTGCGGATGTCTGACTTCAAAAGAAAATAAACGACCACGATTGGAGTGGAGAAACTTAGAATCCCATTCAGGATTCGCACACTTATCGATCATACCGTTTCCCCTTTCTTTCGCCTCAAGCTGATCAAGTACCTTCTTGATGTTCCCGCTCTAGTCCGGATGTGGCCGGATCCTCGTTTGTGGGCATTTCCCACGGACCATGGTATACGTGGCCGCAGGGAGCCCTAATTACCCTAACCCATTAGGCTACATCAGAACTCCCATTATTGCTGTGACCGCAGTCACGGGCGGTGTTCTAGCCCGCATCCCTGCAGGAACTGGGCTGTGCCGTATCTGTCGGTTGAGTCATTCCCGGGGAAGGGCAGACGGTCTATGCCGGTGAACGGCTGCTCTCGAATTGCATTGCGCCTTCGAATCGCATTCACTTTTTGGATGGCGTTCGAATCCTTCCTTGATCCGGCGGGAAGCATCTGAATCTAGGAAGCGTTTGATCCTAGCTGGCCGGTGACGGCCGTATTCGTATCCGGCGACATGCTCAATGATCGCCGCTCTCGTGTGGCCACTGCTTTCTAATGCGCGGTCCGGCTTTGGTGAGTAGAATGGCGCACACTGCGAATCATAGCGCCCCCCAACGCACTCGCCAGCTTCCACCACGCGCGCGACACCAAATTTCCAACAGCGCAGACGTGAGAAAGCCGATCCATATAGGCCGGACCTTTTCAGATGGACGATCCACGCAGGTGGAATGGAACGATGGACGATCAAGCCACAACAGGCACACACGTGCGGCGTACTCAACAAAGTGCTCCCGTATATACGCGCATGTCCTGGAGACACTCCTATTGGATCATTGCCCTGATCGCAGCTTCGATTGGAGTGCTTTCAATCGTAGTAAACCTCGCCTTCGACTGGGCCGTACACGGCATAGTGCGCCACATCTTTCCGTCCGACATACTGGACAGTCCTGTAGCCACAGTGTTGAGTGGCTTTGTTCTCATACGCATGCAGTCACATCGCAGGCAGCTTCTCATACGCATGCAGATCATTGAAGATGTCAATCACCACGTTCGAAATGCATTGGAATCGATCACGCTTTCATCCACACTTCGACAGGATCAAGAGTTGGATGCCAAGGTCAGGGACGCTTACGACAGAATCGACTGGGTGCTAAGCGATGTCCTTCCACAGACCGTCAATGGTAGAGGTGGCAAGGCTACGAATGGGCGATGGCATGCAGGCCGGCGGTTGCGCTTTGGCCGATTCCGCAACCGAGGCACGGAAGTTCGCTTTCTTCGATGACTTTGGGCCCACTCACTTTTTTTGTCCCTGCAGGATTCCTTCTGACGATCCCGCCCATCGAAACGAATGACGACTACGACTCGAAATAGGGAGGACTGCACCCTGAGATGAGATACCTGGCCTTAGCTACCGACTATGACGGCACTCTCGCCACGGACGGACACACGTCGGCGGAGGTAATCGCCACAATTGCGCGTCTAAGGGAGTCCGGCAGGCGGGCAATCCTGGTGACTGGGAGACGGCTGGAAGAACTTTTCAATGTCTTTCCAGAAGTGAACGTGTTTGATTATGTGGTGGCGGAAAATGGCGCAGTTGCGTATTCGCCGTCTACCAAAGAGGTAACACTGCTCGCCGATCCACCCCCTCCGGAATTCGTTGAACGCCTCAGAAGCCTAAACGTAAATCCCATCGAGGTGGGGCAGGTGATGATAGGGGCGTGGCTGCCGAATCAGAATGCCGTACTGCAGGCCATCCAGGAAACCGGATTGGAGCTGCTCATCATCTTTAATAAGAATGCCGTAATGGTGCTGCCCACCGGCACCAATAAGGCTACTGGGCTGGGTTATGCATTGCAGAAGCTGGGACTGTCTTTCCACGAGGCAGTGGGTGTAGGAGATGCGGAAAATGACCACTCCTTTTTGACACGTTGCGAATGTTCTGTGGCCGTAGCGAATGCCGCGCCTTCCGTCCTTCGTCTTGCCGACTTCGTCACCCATCATGAAGCTGGTCAGGGCGTGGCCGAGCTGGTGGACAGGTTGATTGCCGATGATCTTTCCGACATGCATGGAAAAGTCAAACGGAACCTCATCTCCCTAGGCTTGCGCGCGGATGGGACAGCAATTACGATTTCTCCCTATGGCACGAGCATTCTAGTTGCAGGACCCTCCGGGAGCGGAAAATCTACGGTAACAGCGGGCATCGTGGAACGTCTGATCGAGAAGGCGTACCAGGTTTGCATCGTCGATCCTGAAGGTGACTATGGGACGTTACAGGGAGTCATCACACTAGGAGATCCGCATTATTCGGTCAGCGTCAACGAGGCGTTGAGCATTCTGGAAGATCCAAAGATCAATATCAATGTCAACTTGCTCGGAATTCAGGTCGCAGATCGGCCGGCGTTTTTCGGGCAACTTTTCCCGAGCCTTCTGGCCTTGCGGACACGCACGGGACGACCGCACTGGATGATTCTTGATGAAGCCCACCACTTGTTGCCTCTGGATTGGGGGCCTTTGCAAGTGGTGCTGCCGCAGAAACTTGGCGAGACAGTACTCGTAACAGTGCATCCTGACCATCTTGCACCGACTATTCTGCGACTCGTCGATGTGATTATCGCTGTTGGCTCTTCCCCAGAGCAGACCATGAGAGGTTTCAGCGATGCCAGTGGACATGCTCTGGCATGGCCCGAGGGGCTGTCCGAAAAGATAGGACAGGCTGTTGTCTGGTTCCCTCGTACCGGAGAACCTCCCTTTTCCATCGATATCATTCAGCCAAAAGGTGATCGCATCCGGCATCGTCGCAAGTATGCCGAGGGCAACATGCGTTATAACAGCTTCTATTTTCGAGGACCGGATGACCGACACAACATCAGGGCGCAGAATCTTGCAATCTTCCTGCAGATTGCCGAGGGCATCGACGAAGAAACCTGGCTGTATCACCTGCAGCGTGGCGACTATTCCAAGTGGTTCCGTGACGCAGTGAAGGACCCCTATCTAGCGGATCAGACGGAACACATCGAGCGACGTAGCGGTTTGCTTCCTGCAGAAAGCAGAAATCTCCTGCGTCGCCTTATCGACGCCCGCTATACGTTACCCGAGTAGCAATCGTGGCTGTGATTTGCTCATTGCACCAGAGGAATCGGCAGAGTCGCATCTCGATCAAAGGGTGCTGAATTCCACGATGAAAAGGATGTCTGCATTTCGTCGACTTCCGCTCCCTATGCGGTGACTCTGGTCACAGCGATGACGGTTGTTTAACTGGCATTCTAGCCTTAGAGGAATTAACGCAATGGCATACGTAATCGCCGAGCCTTGTATTGGAGTCAAGGACACCGCCTGCGTCGACGCCTGTCCTGTCGATTGCATCCATCCACGCAAGGATGAGCCGGATTTCGAAGGAGCGGAGCAACTCTACATTGATCCAATAGAATGCATCGACTGTGGCGCATGCGTTCCTGTTTGCCCGGTATCGGCCATTTTCGCAATGGACGATCTGCCTGATAAATGGAAAGAATTTGCCGACGTGAATGCTTCGCATTACAACCGCTGATCCGGTCTGTAGCGAATCTGTATATATTGGCGCAGGAAGGGAGGAGCCTGCGTCTAATGTAATCCATCAAGAAAAACGCAACAAGATTACATTCATAATTATTTCAAGGGGAGATCATGATTTCTTTTGATACCGCCCACAAGGCGGTGCACTATCCAGATGACCGCCGTTTCCGCATCTGGATTCGGCCTTCCTTCCTCATTACTTTTATTGTTCTGACGTTGATTTTGTTGGGGCTCGCGTGGGGGCAGACAGCCATCTACGGGCTGCCGCATCTCGCGCCCGGATCTGAATACAACTTCCCCGGAGTGCATGGATTCCCATGGTGGCTCCGCTGGGCACATTTTTTCAATTTTGTCTTTTTGATGATGCTGGTTCGCAGCGGCCTTTCCATTCTGGTTGATCATCCACGCCTGTATTTCAACAACGACTGTACCCCCGGCTCGGAATGGATTCGCTTTACGCCGATCCATGTTCCAAAGGACCGCATGTGGACGGCGAAAGACGATGCGCGCTACATCTCGCCGATTTTCGGCCTGCCCGGCTACCGCCATACAGTGGGGGTGGCGAGGTCCTGGCATTTTATTGATGTGTACGGGTTCATACTTACCGGTCTCATTTTTATTCCGCTGCTTTTCATTTCAGGTCAATGGGCGAGGCTGGTGCCGGACTCCTGGTCGGTTCTGCCGCAGGCTTGGGCGACCTTTGTCCACTACGCGAATTTTCATCTTCCGCCGGAGCCCGACGGATTCTATGCTTACAACGCTCTTCAGCAGATTGCCTATTTCTTCGTGGTGTTTGTCTTTGCCCCGATTTCGATCGTCGCCGGCATCGCGATGTCGCCCGCCGTGGTCAACCGGTTTAGGTGGCTTCCGCGTGTCTTCGGCGGACGCCAGGGCGCTCGCTCCATTCACTTCCTGATGATGCTCGCCTGGGTTGGGTTCATCATCGTGCACGTTGGTCTCGTGGTGATCACCGGGTTTGCGCGAAACATGAACCACATCGTCCTCGGAACGGATAACAACCACCCTCTAGGCATGATCCTCGGCATCGTGGGGCTCGCAGCGGTAATTGCTTCGTGGATTGCCGCTCATTACATTTCCTGGAAATCTCCGCGTCTGCTGCAGCGAATTCAGCGGGCAATGTTGCCGGTCAGCCTGGCGACTCTGAATCGCCTCCACCCAAGGAACCGGTACAGAAAAGACCAGATCTCGCCGTACTTCTGGCCGAACGGAAAGCTGCCGGTACGCGAGGACTGGAAACAGATGGCTTCAAGCGGTTTCCGCGACTACAGGTTGAAGGTCGGCGGCTTGGTGGAAAATCCGGTGGAGTTGTCGCTGCGGGACCTGGAGGCGCTGGGCGAGGAAGAGCACATCACCATGCATCATTGCATTCAGGGATGGTCGGGAATTGCACAGTGGAACGGTGTTTCCATGAAATCGTTGATTGACCTGGTGAAGCCCAAGTCCTCCGTGCGGGCGGTCGCTTTCTTCTCGTTCGGCCCATCCCTGTACGGCGACTTGTATTACGACACGCAGAGCATGGAGAACGTTCTAAAACCGGAATGCCTGCTTGCCACTTCCATGAATGGTGCTCCGCTCAAGGTCGAATACGGCGCTCCATTGCGGTTACGGGTTGAAAACCAGCTTGGCTACAAGATGGTGAAATGGATCGAGCGGATCGAATTCGTAGAATCCGAAAAGGTTCTGGGCAGGGGAGAGGGCGGAGCAAACGAAGACGATGAATATTTTGACCTGTTGCCCAATATCTGACAGGTGAGGGTACTGATTGTGAAACGCCGGTCGCTCACGCGCGCCTGCACATGCGGCGTGCTAGCTATGGATGGCTGGCGGTTTGGAGAGGCGCATCTTCGCTTTTGCGCGCAGGGCAGCGGCATTAAGAATCGTGATGCGGTGCCCGTGGATGGCAATAATCTGCTCATTCGCGAACCGGCTCAGAATCCGGGTGATCACTTCGCGTACAGATCCAA
>JBDTBI010000502.1:0-6900 GCA_039924215.1 Acidobacteriaceae bacterium | reverse complement strand
GGCAGGATCGATCAACACACCTATGATGCCTTCGTCGAGCAGGAGACCGAGCGTTGCATTCGCTTTCAGGAGAGGATTGGTCTGGACGTCCTGGTACACGGAGAGTTCGAACGGAACGACATGGTCGAATACTTCGGCGAACAGCTTGAGGGCTTCGTGTTCAGTGAAAACGGCTGGGTCCAGAGTTATGGATCGCGTTGCGTGAAACCTCCCATCATTTATGGAGACGTCTCACGTCCGCATCCGATGACGGTTCGTTGGTCGAAGTATGCTCAGTCGCTAAGCAAGCTGCCGGTCAAAGGGATGCTGACCGGGCCAGTGACCATTCTGCAATGGTCCTTCGTGCGGGACGATCAGCCGCGTGCGCGCACATGCAAACAGATTGCGTTCGCGATTCGCGATGAAGTTACCGATCTTGAGGCTGCCGGGATCCGGATCATCCAGATCGACGAGCCGGCGATTCGCGAAGGTTTACCACTGCGGCGAGCAGACTGGCCGGCATACCTGGACTGGAGCACGAAAGCATTTCGGCTCGCCTCCTCCAGCGTGAAGGACAGCACACAGATTCACACCCACATGTGCTATTCGGAGTTCAATGACATCATCGACTCCATTGTCGCCATGGACGCGGACGTGATCTCGATCGAGTGTTCCCGTTCGCGCATGGAATTGCTCGATGCATTTGAACGCGTTCACTACCCCAACGAAATTGGTCCCGGCGTCTACGACATCCATTCTCCGCGTGTTCCGGCGAAAGGCGAGATCCAAAGCCTGCTGCAAAGGGCCCTAGCAGTGTTCGGAATGCAGCAGCTCTGGGTGAATCCCGACTGCGGACTGAAGACCCGAGGCTGGCCGGAGGTGGAATTGGCCCTGGCCGAAATGGTGAACACGGCCGCCGAGTTGCGCAAGGCAACCACAGTATTTGCATAAACTCGGCCCTGTTCGTATAACGAAACAGAAGGGTATTCATGCACGAAATTGCGGTCAGAGGAATAATCCCGACGGTAGCTTCGCGCTTTTGTGCCGATACGACACAGGTAGAAATATCCATCGTGGTGCGGCTGTTAGCGTGCCCTAGAGGTTCCTGTTCTAAATGCAGTGGTCAGTCGGCAAGCAGACGAATGGAGCCTGCTGCTGTTGCCTAGGCTGCGTGAGATACGGCCTATGGCTTTCGCGGGCTTCAAGGTCCACGTTCTCCATGAAATCCTCTGCAGCGTCGTCCAGGGTGTAGCCTACGCCGAAGATATCCGAGTCCTCTAACTCGACCCAGTAGATACCACGATCAAGCCGGACGGTGACTTTTTGGTTGCCCGCGTAGGCGTGGACGCGATCAATCGGCCTCACAGCGCCGAACGCGAGAGAACTGAAAAGTAGAAAAGATAGAAGGTATTTCATGTATTTCGTCTCCTTAGCCCATATGGGTTCCATAATGTGCAAATTAAGTCATATAAATCTGCGAATTCAGCCTACTTCAGAGATTCATCTGCAATTTAAGGTCCAAATTATCGATAGCTGGATTGTTTACTCGCCCAACAAATGGCTTACGCTGCCGGGCATTCGTCGTGGACGATGAAGTCAGCAAGGATGCGCTCGTCGAAAGGCGAACGTTCTGCGCTAAGTGCCTTTTGAATCTACATTCACAAAATTCTTAGAAAGAAGAGGAAGAGACTGTACAGCAGCCAGCGATACCCGGTTCCCCCGCGGGCGGAAGAAAGTTCTGCGTTACCCGCGCTTCATCCGACTGGAGCCTGAGGTAAGTGAGTCGCGCTAGTAAAGTAATGGATTGACAAAGCGATTTTCATCCGCGTATAAGCGAACACGTTAAGAACGATACCTTTAAACGTGATCGTCTCCCCCATTTATGACGACGCGAACCGAAACCTATTTCAACAAGTTCCTAAGGGAAGCCAATGGTTGACGGCGCAACTTCGATCCGAGTATAAATGCGGCCGTGCTAATAGCAGCACTGAATAAGAGGAAATGCAAATGTCACGTTTCGGAAAAGTGCTATTCGGCCTGATTCTGCTGGTAGGTTTCAGCTCGGTTGTTTTTGCGCAATCATCCACCGGTGGGATTTCCATCACCGTATCTGACCCGATGGGTGCTGTGGTGGTGGGCGCAACCGTTGCCGTCAAGGGGTCCACGACAGGCAACATCTTGCGCACATTGCAAACGAATGAGGCAGGCCTGGCAACCGCTCCCCTTTTGCCGCCAGGCACGTACGACGTTTCGATATCGGCAGCTGGATTCAAACAATTCACGCGAGCCCAAATCCCAGTAAGTGTCGGGCAGATAGCCGACCTGCGCATTCAACTGCTCACCGGGAGCAGCCAGCAATCCGTCACAGTGACAGGTGCCGCGCCGCTGATTCAAGCTTCAACATCAACGGTGGCGCAAGTAGTTTCTTCGCACCAAATGCTCCAGCTGCCACTAAGCGGCAGGAGTTATCTCTCGATAGCAAACCTGTCTGCGGGAGCGGCTCCTACCGTGGGTGGGAAGGATAACTCCTTCAACTCATACGGCAACACGGGTATGCAGAACGCTTTTTTGTTAGACGGAGCACGAAATGTCAACTATATCCGCGGCATAGATAATGGTCAGCGCGATATGATCCGTCCGCCGCTCGACGCTCTCTCGGAATTTACGGTTCAAACCAGCAACTACTCAGCGGTCTACGGCGCTTCGGCGGGCGCGGTGGTCAATGCGGTCACCAAAAGCGGCACCAACGAACTCCACGGATCGGCGTATGATTTTCTGCAAAACGATAAGACCAATGCCAGTAACTTTTTCGCGCTGACGGGCGTGAAGCCCCTGTTGGTGCAAAACCAGTTTGGCGGATCACTGGGTGGACCGATCAAGAAAGACCGTGCATGGATCTTCGGGGCTTATGAGGGGCTACATGATCACAGCGACGCATCCGCCGTTTCTTTCGTGCCATCGCTCGCCAACCGGGCCGGGAACTTCGGGACAACACCGATCTACGATCCTTTTACAACAACGCCTTCTGGCACCGGATATGTGCGCACTCCTTTCCCGAACAACATCATTCCCACCGCCAAGATGAGTCCGATCACATCCCAGTTGCTTGCCAACTATCCCGCACCAAACGTACCCGGGTCCGTGAACCAGTTTTCCAATAGTCTACCGACCATTTTCCACAGTGAAAACCTGGTAGTTCGTGGAGATGTGCAACTTACGAGTAAAGATTCGATGTTCGGGCGCTATTCTTTGGATTGGCAGTCGACGCTGGCAAGCGCCGCGCTCCCGCTCCCCACTCAAACTCCGGTTGATCGCACCATTAAATCGTATGGCGTTGGATATGGGTATACCCACGTTTTCAATGCGACGACGGTCAACGAGGTGCGCCTTAATTGGACAAGCCTCAATCTCCACTCCGATGCGACGCAAAAACTCGACCCCATTATTCCTGGAGCGCTTGCGCCCGGCATCGATAGCAGCATTCCACAATTTAATATCTCCGGCTTCGCGCAGATTGGCGCTCAAGCCAGTTGCTGCACGAACAGTCCGCTCCAAAAAACCTCGGGAGTCTGGGATTTCTCCGACAACCTTTCGAAAACGATGGGAAGGCATTCGCTTCAAATGGGTGACGAAGTGATGCTAATCCGGCCCAGTACGGATTCAGCGTTGAGCGGGCGTGGCAGCTTTGGGTTCACCGGCGTGTTTACGCAGAACCCCCAGAGCCGGACAGGGACAGGTAGTGCGGTGGCGGATTTTCTTTTAGGCACGGCTACCACGGCGACAATCGGGACCCCAGCGAATGCGAATGATCGAGGGTGGTATACGGGTGCCTATTTTCAGGATGATTGGACGGTGAACGGCTCGCTGACCTTGAACCTGGGCGTCCGGTACGATTACATAGCGCCGTACACCGAGACTCACAACCGTATCGCGAACCTGATTCTCGATCGCTACGATCCGCTCTACGGGGACTTCATTCTGGCGGGAGACTCCAGAAAGCCACGTTCCCTGGTTACGACCAGCAAGAAGAATTTAGCTCCGCGCCTGGGATTTGCCTATCGCGTTCCAAAAGTGAAAAATTTTGCGGTTCGCGGCGCATTCGGCATCTTCTATGCGCAGGACAGCGGCCTCGGTGTGAGCCACCGCATGGACGCCAATCCGCCGTTCTTCGGCTACGGTGCCACGGCGATTGTAAGCGACCAGGAAAATCCGTCAACCGGCTTTGAAGTGGTTCCAGGCGCGACTGTTCCGACGGTACCGCCGATCAACCCGGCTGATTTTAAGCTGTTACCGACGGCTACCGCGAACCTCACAAGCTGGGCCGATCATATGACGACACCCTATGTGCAGGAATGGAATCTGGCTCTTGAGAAGCAACTGCCATGGAGGATGGTATGGACCACAACCTACGTGGGGAACGTGGGTGTTCATCATTGGAACGTAACGCTACCGAATCAGCCGCTTGTCCCCGGGCCCGGATCTCCGACCGCGAGGCGCCCGCTGGCAGCCTTCACGGTGGCAAGAGTCCAACGGGTATCTCCGTGGGGAAAGAGCAACTATAACGGGCTATCAACCAAAGTGCAGAAGAATTTTCAATCCGGAGTTTCGTTTTTGGCGGCGTATACCTACGGGCGCGCCATCGACTATCAAGACTACGGTAACGGAGATGAATGCGTTGTCGCAAGTGGTTGCGGCGGCGGCGGGGACAATCCGCAAAATAACTATGACTTAGAGGCGCAACGGGGACCTTCGGACAACAATATCAAGCAACGATTCAGCCTGGGCGGGGATTGGCAACTCCCATTTGGAAGTGACCGGGCGTACTGGGGATCTGGCTGGAAATCTAAAATTGCCGGTGGCTGGGCGCTAGCAGCAATCTACCAAGTGGAAACAGGCGTACCTTTCACGCCGGTTCTTTCTTTCGACAACGCCAATGTTCAAACAACCTCGCGGCCAAACCGAGTTTGCAAGGGCAATCTCTCACGCTCGGAAGCGAGCCCGAGTCATTGGTTCGATACGTCTTGCTTTGTCGTGCCAGCACAATATACGTATGGAAATTCCGGGCGTAACGCGCTCTACGGACCCGGCCTGAACATGCTTGACCTCGGACTGCACCGCGATTTCAATATGTCCATCGTGTCGAAGCCGGTCGTGTTGCAATTCCGCGTTGAAGCGTTCAACGCTTTGAATCATCCTCAGTTTGCGCAGCCAGGCAGTCAAGTTGGAACTTCTTCGTTCGGCGTCGTGACTACCACGTCACAGAATAATCGAAATTTTCAATTCGCCGCACGTCTCGCATTCTAGGGGACAATGCCTTCAATCGATTCGATCAACCAGAAGGAGTACACCAGCCGTGGGATTCGATAGAAGAAATTTCGTGAAGTATCTTTCCGCTACCTTCGCCGCACCCGCGGTCGCGTCCGCCGTGGGTTCTCCCGCCAGTGCCGCACAAACACGCAAATCGACGAGCGGCCGATCGAAACGCTCTCCGAACGTCGTCTTCATGATCTGCGACGACCTGGGATATGGCGACCTGGGCTGCTACGGATCGAACCTGCCAACGCCCAATCTGGATGCGATGGCGGCGGACGGACTGCGTTTTACCCGGTATAACTCGGCACACCCCATCTGCTCCGCTTCGCGCGCCGCGGTGCTAACCGGGCGCTATGGCCTGCGCTGCAACACGACCGGGGCCTTCGGCCCAAGTTCCAAGACCGGGACCTCGCTCGATGAAACGCTCTTATCCAACCTCTTTCATGATCGCGGCTACAAGACAAAGGCCATTGGAAAGTGGCACCTGGGCCACGAACCGGCCTATCTGCCGACGAGTCGCGGCTTCGACTCCTACTTTGGCGTTCCCTATAGCGTCGACATGAATCCGCTTCCCCTCATCCGAGACAAGACGATCCTGGAGGAGAATACAGATCGCAACATACTGACTGTGCGCTATCGGGACGAAGCGGTGAAGTATATCGAAGAGAGTACGGACGGTCCATTCTTTCTGTATCTTGCATTCTCGTATCCGCACGACCCAGCACGGGCGTCAGCACGCTTCAGCGGGAAAACCCGGTTCGGCCATGTCGGGGATGCCATTGCGGAGATCGACTGGTGTGCCGGCGAGGTTCTGGCCGCGCTGGAACGCAAAGGCCTTAGCTCCGACACGCTCGTCTGCTTCACCAGCGACCATGGTCCGTGGTATCAGGGCAACCCCGGGCTGTTGCGGGGACGCAAAGCATCCACGTTCGAGGGCGGCTTTCGCGTGCCGCTCATTGCCAAATGGCCCGGGAAAATCGCGCCCGGAAGAGTGACCAACGCCTGGTATTCCTCTCTCGATATCCTCCCCACCCTGTCTGCGGTGTGCGACCTGCCGCACCCGGCCAAGCCACTGGATGGCATGGACATCTCGGCGGTGTTCAGCGGCAATCAAAAGTCGCCGGCACGCAAGCCACTCCTCTATTTCAGCGCCATGGGCGATCATGGGCTGGATCTGCATTGCATTCGCGACCGACAGTGGAAACTACGCGTCGCGCAAGGAATCGAAGGGGAAATTTACACCAACGACCGAACCACAGGCGCAAGAACCAGCGCGTGGCTCCGTCGCCCGGAGCTCTATAACATTGTGGATGATCCGGCAGAAGGCTACGATGTAGCCCATTTGCATCCAGAAATTGTGGCGGGGCTGTTGCAGAGCCTTGAATCGCAAATACCATCCTTCCCACCAGAGGTCGTGGAGGCGTACGCCGTTCTAAAACAGAAGACAGGCGATATCAGTACGCCCCCCGGAGCTTCGCCAAGGCCAGATGGCAAACCGCTATCTTCCGGCTCATGGGAGCCTAAAGACCGCCGCCCGCCGGCGGAGTAATTAGGCCACCCGCGCTCGTTCAGCCTATCGTTCCGCCTTTGCCTGCCATCCGGCGCAGC
>JBDTBI010000501.1:0-2833 GCA_039924215.1 Acidobacteriaceae bacterium | reverse complement strand
GTTTGCTGCCCATGAGCCACGGTGGCTGCGGTGGCGTGGTGGCCGCAATCCATCCTTTGTGATAGATGGCGTGGTTGCCGAACATCTCGAAATACTGCGTCTCGCGTTTCGAGGGAGCGCCCCATTGGCCTTGTCGAATGTGTAGGCCATGCTGACCCCTTGGATTGGTTTCTGGGCAATGCCGTCGACCATCAATGGCTGCTGAACGGAGGTAGCTTCGAGGATCGTAGGCACGACGTCGATAAGGTGATGAAATTGGGTGCGGATGGCGCCGGGGTCCGCGATATGCCCGGGCCACGAGATCGCCATCCCTTGCCGGGTACCCCGAAGTGCGATGCCACTTGTTTCGTCCACTTGAAGGGCGTATCAAACGCCCAGGACCATGCCACTGACATATGCGGGTAGGTCGCTTCGGAGCCCCATGCATCGTATGCCTTCAGTTGCTCGGCCACAGGCACCTCGAGAATGCCGTTGTAGGAGGTGTACTGGTTTGGTGTGCCGAGCAGGGTGCCTTCGGCGCTGGTGCCGGTGTCGCCGCTGATGTAGATGATCAAAGTGTTGTCGAGCTTGCCCATGTCCTCGATCGCCTGAATCACGCGGCCAATCTCATGGTCCGTATAGGCGACGTAGGCTCCATACACATCTGCCTGATGGGCAAAGAGCTTTTTGCTCTCTTCGGGAAGCGTGTCCCACTCCGGCAGAATGTCTTTCGGCCAGGGAGTGAGCCTGAGTACCCGCCGGGATGACGCCGAGCTTTTGTCGGTTGGCGAAAATCTGATCACGTAACTTTTCCCATAGTCCCATGACCGTGGATCTTCCGTTCCAGAAACCGACGGACCTCCTGCTCAAAAAGCATGCGGGTAACTGACGAGAAGGACAAGGAACCGATCGGTGAGCCGCTGGACGATTTCAAAAATCAGAGTCACTCTCTCATAGTGCCCCCACCTGAAAAAGCGATTCTACAAGTGGCCGTATTCGCCGGGCAAAGAATCGATCGGGCAGGCTATCACCGGACGCGCTCTTGCGGACATCCTTTCGCCCGGCGTCGATGCAAAGTGGTGAGAGCCAGGCTGTCACCCGTTGTATAACGGCAACATGAGCGATGATTTGCAGGCCGTAGACACGAACGCTATTTATCGGCAGTATCGCAATCTGCTGCCGGACGATGGTGTCCCTATCTGGCTAAGCATGACAGCGTTCCCTGGTCAAGCGAACAGTCAAGTAAAAGAAAGAGAATTCTCCGCTTCATTTCGTTACTGGAATGATGACGTGGATGCAACAGCCTCCCAGCCCGGCAGCTGACGCGTTAAGATGAGGTGCAACCACAAACTCCAAAAACCAGGCGGGATTTTAACTGCATGAGCATTTCCTCATTTCTCTGGTCTATTGCCGACCTGCGGCGCGGCGACAACAAGCAGTCAGAATATGGCAGAGTCATCCAGCACTTCACCATTCCGCTCTGCAGGGGCTGCTTGCATGTCTAAACCTGCGTTTGACCTTGGGGCCTCGGCCTATGCCGAGATGATTAAGAACGGCTTCCATCCGGATTTTCCAGCGGGCAGCGACGCCCAGGTTGCTGCGATTCGTGCGGCGGCGGATGCGCGCGATGAGTCGAATGAGCCGCCTGGTTCAAATGTGCGCGACCTGCGCGACCTGTATTGGTCTTCGATCGATAACGACACCTCACGGGATCTCGATCAGGCGGAGTGGGCCGAGCGGCTGACCGCTGGCGGCCCTGATTCTGCTTCTAAAGACGGTGGGATTCGCGTGCGGGTCGCGGTCGCAAATGTGGCGGCCGCCGTGGGAAAGGATTCGCCGATCGACCGACATGCGTTCGACCAGACGAAGACGGTCTATACGGCGACACGGAACTTTCCCATGCTGCCGAACCAGCTTTCGACCGACCTGACGTCGTTGAACCAGAATGAAGATCGTGCGGCAGTGGTGACGGAGTACATCGTCGATGCGCAGGGCGCGTTGAGCGGGCATAGCATTTACCGGGCGATGGTGCATAATCGCGCGCAACTGGCATACAGCCGGGTGGGGCCGTGGCTTGAGGGCGGGAATCCGATGGACCTTAAGATCGCAGGGTCGTTGGAGTTGCAGGCGCAACTGCGGTTGCAGGACGAGGCGGGACAGGCGATGCGGGGGCACCGGGTGGCCGATGGCGCGCTGGAGTTTTTTCGGATAGAGGCAGACCCGCTGGTGGTAGACGGACAAATCAGGGCGATCCACGAGGCCGTGCATAATCGGGCGACGGAACTGATTGAAGATTTCATGATCGGCGCGAACGAGACGATGGCCGAGACACTGCGTAATGCGGGGAGGAGTTGCATTCGGCGGATCGTGCGATCGCCGCAGCGGTGGGACAGGATTGTGGAGCTGGCGGAGCGATACGGAACGAAGCTGCCGGGGGAGGCAGATTCGGGGGCGCTGAACTTGTTTTTGCAGGAGCAGAGGAAAAAGGACCCCGTGCATTATCCGGACCTTTCGTTGTCCGTCATCAAGCTGATGGGGCCGGGGGAGTATGTAGTGATCGAGGGCGACGACAAGGAGCCTCTGGGGCATTTTGGTCTCGCGGCACGCGACTATACGCACTCGACGGCGCCGAACCGGCGGTTTGCGGACCTGGTGACACAGCGGGTGATCGAGGCGATGATCGATGGACTGCCAGCTCCGTACACCGATGCCGAGTTGCGGTCGATCGCGGTGGAGTGCAATGTGCGGGAGAAAGCTGGGCATAAGGTCGAGCGCACCATGCAGAAGCGGGTGGCAGCGGTGGCACTGGCGGATGAGATTGGGCGTAAATTTCGTGGCGTGGTTACGGGAGCAA
>JBDTBI010000500.1:0-8648 GCA_039924215.1 Acidobacteriaceae bacterium | reverse complement strand
GGACCAGAGGTGAATATCGACTCGGCTATGGGACAGCCGTATGTCATTTATGAAGGGCTGACGATGGACACGGTTCTGATGAACAGGCTGGATGGGGATGCTGTCGGCCCGGTGAAGGTGCTTGTTTCAAATCCCGTCTATTCCCACGACCACCAGCACGTTCTTATTCCCGATGGAACGATCGTGCTGGGTGAGGCCCGGAAGATTGGAGCATCCGGCTTCGGCCAGCAGAGGCGTCTGGCCGTCGTCTTCCACCGGATGATTATGCCGGACGGCTATTCCGTGGACCTTGACCAGTTCCACGGCCTTGACCAGATCGGCAAAGAAGGGCTCAAAGATAAAGTGAACAATCACTATTTACAGATATTCGGAACGTCCATCGCTCTCGGCGTTATTGCGGGAGCGGGCGAGATCACGCAGGGGGGCGGGACATTCAATGGCTCGGGTTCGCAACAGTTTACGAACGGAGCAGTATCAAGTATTTCTCAGTCGGCAACGACAATCCTAGATCGCTTCATCCAAATACCACCGACCATCACGATCCGCGAAGGGCATCGGGTGAAGGTCTATTTCACGCAGGACTTGCTGCTTCCTGCATATGAAAATCACACCATCCCTCAGAAGTTTTAGGAGGATCGCACATGAACAAAACATATCTAATTGCCTTCATCGCTCTGGCCTCTGTGTCGCTCGTGGGCTGCCAGAGCAAACAGGCCAAGGCACAGGACGAGCTGAAACAACTCGAAGCCCAGTATGCGCCGCTGGAAGCTCAATACACCAACGATTGCCTGAGCGGTAGTCCGGAGCATATCGCCGCGAACAGATCTATCTGCGAAGCCGAAAGGAAGAAGACCGCTGACCTCGACCAGCGGATAGCCGTGCTGCGGCAACAGGCCATGCAGCAATAAACTAGGCCGGCCAACAAACAAACGACCAACGATGGTTCGACAAGGAGGCCCATCATGACGAAGTTTTTTCTCTACGCAGCACTCGCTAGCTCTTTTGTTGTACCGGCAGCCCATGCTCAATTTGGCTCCGGCATCGTCTTCGACCCAACCCAATCGATCCATGCCGCGCAGCAGATCATCGAGGCAAACCAGCTTTATACAACAACCATCGAGACCACCAGAAACGTGATTGGCGCCTACAACCTGGCCCAGCGAATGGCGACCGCTCCCCAGACACTCTACCGCGGCTACAGCAATTTGGGACAGCAGATGTGGACCTCCGTCACCCGCCCGGCTAACACCTACGGTAATACGCAGGCGTGGACGGCGGCGGTCACAACCGGGAATGGCGCATCCCTCGGCAATCAACAAGTCAGTGTTCCCCATACCAGCCAGATCTCCGGGTATCGCTCACTCAGCCAACTAGGGCAGCAGCAACTTGCGGCCCAGGGAGCCACTGCGGACTTGGGTGATACGGCGAATGCCACGACGCTCCAAACACTCGGTACTGTTCGCGCGAATGCTCCTCAGCGCGAGGCAGACATCAATGCTCTGGAACAGGCGAGCCATTCGGTTGATCCGGCCCAGCAAACCGAGTTGGCCACGCTGCAGCGGATCAATCAGGCCCTTCTCATTCAGCTCCGCACCCAGCAGGAGGCAAATGAGATGACGGAGGCCCAAAGTCTCCAGCAGATAGTCGGCCAGAAGCCAAGCGGTCCCGTGTTCCTACGGTCCTGACGCCTGAACAACTGAAAGACTTTTTAACGAATCTGGCAGACCCGTCCAAGACGGCGGTGCTGTTGGGTGCGTTGACGGGTTTGCGTGTCGGCGAGCTGTTGGGCCTCAAGTGGTCCGACATTGATTTCGAACGTTTGGAAATCAGTGTCGTCCGCGATGTGGTCAAGCAGCGGATTGAGCGCTGCAAGACGGAGGCATCGAAGAAGCCGATTCCGATTGATGCGGAACTGGCGGAAACGCTGTGGTCCTGGCGGCTTCGCTGCCCCTACAACCAGACGGGGGATTGGGTTTTCGGCAGTCCTCAAAGGAAAGGCAAGCAGCCGTACTGGCCAAGCTCGCTTTTTCGTGTCGCGTTGCAGCCGGCACTCAAAGCGGCTGGCATCACGGAACCAGTCGGCTGGCACACACTGCGGCATACCTTCGGAACGTTGATGAAGGCAAACGGGGAAGACGTGAAGACGATTCAGGAACTTCTTCGCCATGCCAACTTCAAAGTGACGATGGATGTGTACACGCAGGCAGTCACGGATGTGAAGCGCACCGCGCACAGTCGCGTTGCGCGGCAGATCATGGGACCGATAGGAGAAAAGGGCAATGAGTAAGAGCCGATTTCCCTTATCGAACCCTTTCAAACCCTCGAAATTTTACCGGTTTTTCTCTAAGTCTTTTGTTTTGTTGGCGTCCCCGACGGGATTTGAACCCGTGTTATCGCCGTGAAAGGGCGGTGTCCTAGGCCGGGCTAGACGACGGGGACGCGTAGGTTGCTGCCTTGAAAATGACTCTAGGCGGATGGAAGGAAACGACGTCCTACATCTCTGAGCCTATCAATCACTTCCCTCGGTGTCAAAGGAGCGATTCGCATCAGTGTCCAATGAAAACAGCGGACTTCGCACCGCGATTACCAGCGTAGCAAGACCACTTCAGAGCAGAATCCAGGTCCAACGGCGGCAAGAATGCTATACGTGCCGGCAGCGGGCCGACGGTTCAACATATAGTCTTCCAGCACCAGCAGCACGGAGGCAGAAGACATGTTTCCGTTGTCGCGCAAACAATCCCACGAAGGAGCGAAGGCTTCCCGCGGCAGTCCCAACGACTCTGCACATGCGTCCAGAACCTTCGGCCCTCCAGTATGCATGATCCATGTGCCAATATCAGCGCGCTTCAAGCCAAACTCTGCCAGAAACGTATCAACATCTCCGGGAAAATTCTTTCGGATCGCCTCCGGAACGTCCGGCGACAAGACGATCTGAAAGCCTTCTTCTGAGATATCCCAACCCATCAGGTGCTCGGTATTCCGATAGAAACTGGATCGATGCCCGAGAATCTCCGGCCCCCTGGCTTCGACTTTGTCCCCAGCCACCACCACGGCAGCGGAGCCGTCCGCAAACAGTCCAGAAGCGATCATGTTGGCGACGGAAAGATCGAGGCGCTGCCAGGTGAGAGAACAGAGTTCCACAGAGAGAAGTACCGCAATGCGGTCCGGATATGCCTGCACATAATCCGCTGCCTGACCGATACCGGCGGCGCCTGCCACACAGCCCAGACCAAAGATAGGAGTGCGGCGCATGTCCAACGGCAGGTTCATCGCATTACTGAGTTTGGCATCGAGTGAAGGGGCAGAAATTCCGGTTACGGAGACGATGATGAGGGCGCCAATCTCTTCTTTTTTGTGTCCCCCGCGATCCAGTGCGCCGGTAATGGCACGCTCGCCCAGATCGACAGCCGCCTTGATCCAACGATTGTTGGCATCTCCCCAGGTCTCAATGGAGGCATACTCGTCAATGGGGTACGCCAAGTGACGCTTATCCACGCACACTCGATGATGCAGCCGCTCTAATACGTCCGGCTTCTCGAGCTTGCCCTTCCAGTGTTCGCACAGAGTCTCAAAAATTTTCTGCTGGCTGTAATACCATTTTGGCATTGCGCTAGCGACACTTACAATTCTCATTCGGTGTACTTCTCTTTCGCTCGTTTCTTTTCGCTGAAGGATGGGCTGTATTGAGATTATCAGTACGATGGTTCGGTGACCATCCGTTTCTTGTCGTCGCGGCCAAGATACCACACGATGCTGCAGTTCTGGCCAAACACGGCAGCCTTATTGTAACGGAGGGAGATTGTCTGATCCGTAGGCGACGCGACAGCTTTGATGCCCGAGCGCATGTTTGCTTGAACCGGGAAGAATCGGTCGAGAGAATTGAATGGAGTGAGAATTGAGTGCAATCGCTGACGAACAGGAATTACCAATGAAAGGAAAATCTACTCTAATAAAAATTCCGTATCGAAAACGGGTATCGGCGACGTAAATTTCGATGACCCTTCAGCGGAGCCCTGGATTAGCGGACCCAGGACCGTCAGCCAGATTCCACAATGCCGAAACGATGGCCGAAGAACCCGCTCTCAGGCCTTGACGACTTTTCCGGATTTGATGCATCCGGTGCATACACGAATGCGCTTGCTCGAAGAGTTGACCTTCGCTTTCACTGTCTGCAGATTCACATTCCAGCGGCGACGTGTCACGTTGTTCGCGTGCGAAACATTGTTGCCGAACAGAGGCTTCTTACCGCAAATTTCACATACCTGTGCCATGATCTGTATCCTATAAGTTGCAAATGTGGACGTGGCTTTGGGAAATACTGCACCGAACTACGCCGCATCGGAACCACCGACACAACAGGAAATGTCAATCGGGCCCAAGCCACAAGTGTACAGAAAATATGCTCCAGGAGCAATCCTCCCCGGCCTCAACGCGCCTTGCACGGGTCGATGCAAGCGGTCTATGCAAGTCGATGCAAGCGGTCGATCCAAGCATCCCAATCCAGGCAGAAAAAACGAACCGTCGCTTCATAACTATTGCGAGTCCGCAAACATTGCGAAGCTGCAAATTTTGAATGTCCAGTAGCATAAATTGTAAGAATCGCACC
This sequence comes from Acidobacteriaceae bacterium, assembly GCA_039924215.1. Lineage (GTDB taxonomy): Bacteria > Acidobacteriota > Terriglobia > Terriglobales > Acidobacteriaceae > JAKAAZ01. The sequence continues at coordinate 4,042 of JBDTBI010000500.1, read as the reverse complement.
CCGTGAAGACGACCAATCCCTTCCAACACGAACCAGCAACGAGCGCAGCAAATGCGGTTTCAACCACGCTTCCATCAACGCAGTTTCAATCGACGCGGTTTCAATCCACATGGCTCGTCTTCTGGGTCGCCTTCCTCGTCCGCGTCCTGTATATGACGCTAGCCCACACGTACCACCTACGCACTGGCCAAAACCATTTTGAGTTTGGCTATGAGATGGGGAGGGTCGCGCAGGCGCTGGTCACCGGCCATGGGTACGCCGATCCATTTATCGGCCACACCGGACCCACCACTTGGGTGCCCCCTCTCTATCCGCTGCTGCTGGCAGGCGTGTTTAAGGTTTTTGGAGTCTACACGCTGCGTTCCGCGTGGGTCATTCTTACGATCAACAGCTTCTTTTCCGGGCTCACATCGTTGACCACATATGAAATTGGAGTGCGCTGTTTCAATCGCCGCATCGCGGTCTGGTCCGCGTGGATCTGGGCGCTGTACCCGGCGGCGATGCAATATGCCGTTCGCTGGGTCTGGGATATGACCCTGAGTACGTGGCTGCTGACTTGCATTTTGGTGGTCGCCTTACGAATGCGGCGGATCGGAGAAACGCCACCCGAACTTTCTGGAACGAACGCGCCGCATGCGAACGACGCCCGCACGCTCCGACGTTGGCTTACCTTTGCGGTTCTTTGGGGCTTGCTGGCATTAAGCAACCCTTCCCTGCTGTTGTTTCTACCGGCCTGTGGCCTGTGGGTATTGCGCGGCACCCAACACGTTCCGAAGCAGCTCGGCTATGCATCGGCGGCGGCACTGGTCTTTCTGCTTTGCATCTCTCCCTGGATGATCCGCAATGCCTTGGTGTTCCACCGGTTCATCCCCATGCGCGCCAACTTCGGCGCGGAGCTGTATTTAGGCAATGGCCCGGGAGCCAACGGTTTTCTGATGGAATATAACCACCCCTTCGAGGCCCGAGATCAGCTTCGCCTCTATAAAAAGATGGGGGAAGTGGCATACGCGCAGATGCGCGGACGGATGGCACGGATGTATATCGCCAGCAATCCAGGGCTGTTTCTCCGCAATTCCGTGAAGCGATTCTATTTCTTCTGGATCAGCGTTCCCCACCCAGAGGACAACGCCTGGTATGTTGAAGCGGCCCGTGTGGCCAATTTCGCCTTTGCCAGCATTGCCGGAATCCTGGGCCTGGCTCTTGCGCTGAAGCGCCGGAATTCTGGCGCGTGGATGTTCCTGTGGGCCTTTATTCTCATCCCTCTCATCTATTACTTCGTCACGGTCCATGCCCGATTTCGCGATCCGCTGGAGCCGCTTATTGCCATTCTGGCGGTATTTTTATTCCAATCCGCTGAGAAACCGGCACTTCATCTACCGGGGCGCAACGCCATGGTTGACGCGCGGCGGCGATAACCAGTATTCTTAGACGGTTAGGCGATTTGCCTCGCGCTTGCCTTCTGCAACGCGCATGGATGCAGCCCCATCGCCGCGAGTCCTGCCGCGATTCCAGGGTATGCATGTTCCGCCTGAAAATTTTTACTGCACCGGGCACGCCCGATTGTGCTGGAGGTTCCAAGCATGTACGCAATTATTCGCACTGGTGGAAAGCAATATCGCGTCGCGCCCGGAGATGTGCTGCGGGTGGAGAAGCTGGCGCAGACAGATGGAAAACTCGAATTTACGGAAGTGCTTGCTGCTTCCACCGGGACGCAAGAGGATGCAAGTGTTGCCAAGCCGAACTCCGCCAAAGTGCTGGCTACTGTGGTGAACGAAGGCCGTGCAAAAAAGGTACTGGTGTTCCATTTCAAGCGTAAGAAGCAGTACAAAAAGATGCAGGGACACCGTCAGTCCTACACTGAGGTCCGCATCCATGAAATTCAGGTCGACGGTCAAAGCTATACCGCCGCCAGCTAATCGCGGAGGCGCGGCATCTGTATCGTCCCGTCCGCCTACCGGACGGGAAAAATCAGAGGTTCGCAAGAACCGCAATAAGGGATTGAATCATGGCACATAAAAAAGGATTGGGAAGTTCCAGGAACGGACGCGATTCAAATTCGCAGCGACTGGGCGTCAAGGCATTTGGCGGTGAATTTGTTACCGGTGGATCCATCATCGTGCGGCAGCGGGGCACTCGGCTGAAGCCTGGCCTGAACGTGGGCCTGGGCAGTGACGATACCCTGTATGCCAGGGTCGATGGACACGTTCGCTTCGTGGACCGTGGACGCACGGGGCGCTTTGTCGCCGTCGATCCTCTCCCCGCTGAAGCGTAAGGCGGGAAGCGTTCGAACCATGCCCGCCCAGAAGCGTCATTAGCGGCAAATTGCAGCCCTCAGATTGTCCCTCTCAGATCACCCAATCCCCGGTCAAATCATCCCATCCAATGATCCGGATGACTAGGATGACCCGAACCCTGCTGAAACTAGAATAGGCTGACCGGAAGCGGTCAGCCTATTTTCTGGATCGTATGGAAGCGCCTCTTAGCTGGCGATCGGTCCCGGCGGGCGCGCCACCTTTTGGGGCCACTCCGAAGGCCCCATGACATTCTCTACCAGGTCGAAGACATTGTTCATGAACGAAGGCGGGTAGCTGACCGCAACCTGACCGGCTGGGTTACCCAGGGTTTGAGCGACCTCGTTCCAACGCATCAAGGGCGACGTGACCGGCATCGTAACCAACCGGCGTGCTGGCTCCGGCTGCAGGAAGTAGCCAGCCCACAGACCGATGGCGCCGAGATACATACCTTCGCGACCCATATTTGCGGCACTTGCCAAGCTCGAGTGATAGGTGAAAAGAGCAGAATAAACAAGATCGCCTACCGCCATCATGGCAAATCCAAAGGTGACGCCAAAAATCCGACTGCGGGAAGAGATGCCCAGGGTCTGAGAGGTGAAGGCGAGGAACGTGACCATGCAGAGGGCAAGAATACTTTGAGACCGCATCAATACCTGCGCGGACGCCAAAAGCAGACTCATTCCGCTGGTATGGGGCGTCAATCCCGACGCAAAGGCCAGGATCACAGAAATGCTGACTGCCCAGAAGAAGATGGGTTGCCCGAGCTTTTGTACGCCAGGAATGGAACGGACGGCATGGCGGAACATCTCGTGCAGCACGCGAAGAATCAGAATCGCGTTGATAGCGAAGGCCACCCAGTACACGTAAAAATACACGTAATAAGCATGGATGCCGCTTACCAAGTTAACGCAGTTCAGCGTTGTAACTACAAATTGGATAGACGACGTGACGATTGCAAAAATCAACAGCTGCCAGAATGCAGGATAAATCCGATGCTTCTCGGCTCTGTGAACACAGTAGAGCGCAGCAGAGAGAAACAGGATCTCCAAAAGAGTTGGCAGTGCGAGGTGCAACCAATAGGACATGAGTAGGCTCCAGGTGAGCCTAAAGAGTACCCCATGGGGAGCAAACCCGCAACCCAAAAATCGCATCCGCACTGAGGGAATCCCTATCGATTACCCAATTCGGGTAAACTAACTGGGATTACTGATCTTAGGCGTACGAACCCAGGATTACGGGCGGAAACCGCATCTCTGCCCCGGCTCGCAAGACGGAACTGGGCCGGCGAAATTGCTGGCAACCATTGTCGTGGTGGCGGAAGTGATTGATTTAGAAGCCAGCATGTGGTCGGCGGCAAAGCCAGTGATCAGCATTCCGAGAACGAGGGCGCGGACGGCGATTTTCATGGTAATGTGTCCTTTAGTTACTTAGAAGTTTTTTTTAGTGCTTGGAACCCTTGACAATTTTTAGTATACTGATTCGATTGGATAAGTCTATATTTATCAATAATATACCGGAATATTTACTGATTATGTGACTGAGGTAACCACTTTTCTCGAAAAAGTGTGCAACCAGTTGCATATTTTGTGCATCTACCCGCGAAGGCTCCCGTTTACCCCTTCCCACCCGTGTCCGTCTCGCCAACGCGTATTCCAAGGTGCAATAGCAGGAATCTAATTCCCCGCGCCAACTGCGCAGATTTCGGTCCCCGCAGCCTTTGAGAATCCTATCAATCGGTTAGGAATGCG
>JBDTBI010000499.1:0-3343 GCA_039924215.1 Acidobacteriaceae bacterium | reverse complement strand
CTTCGACATTTCTTTCGCCATGTCGGACATTCCCTGGGATGCAGCCGGCTGCATCGCTGCCAGAGAGGCCGAAAGGCCACTGCCCTTGAATGCGTCGCCCATTTTCGCTGCCAATTTCATTTGAAATTCGCGCATCTCGTCGTATCCAGGGATCTCCGGCGCTATCCACATGTCGTTGGTGATCGCGAAGGCACCCTGCTGTCCGTTTGTGGTGTCGGTGCCGATCATTTGCATCGTCAGGATCGACTCGTTCGCGCCCACTCCAGAGACCTGCTTGCTGGCTCCGGTGTTGCGTACATTTACTTTGAAACTCACCTGCACATTGTCCGATTTCTCTTGTGGAGGCGGAGCAGTGGTCTGCTGCTTTGCCTGTTGCGCCTTCGCCCGCTGGACGGCCTGTTCAAATTGCTGGCGCATCTGCTCGAATGTCATTTCTGTATAGGTGTGCTTTACCAGATCGACGCTGGTAATTATTTCTTTATCGAGGTCGATGATCTGTATCGACTGCGGATCGATGCGGGCCATGCGGTTGCCTTGCACATACACGTTGGAAACAACCGGTGCTGTCACGTCTTTTGCATTGCGGCTAAAGTGGCCGGCAAACTTCATCATGCCCAGCAACGCGCCGCCGGTGATCTGCGTGGTTTCCTGGTATTGAAAATCTGCCAACGAGGCCAGCGGGAACAATAAAACCAAGCCGAGTACACCGTATCGAGTGAGCTTCATACATCCTCCTTATTCCGGATGGAAATGCCGGAAGGGCCCGAGGGAGGGCATGGATTGCGTAACTCTACGCCAACGGCAGAGGGGTTGTCTATGGAATAGAGCTGCGGGAGAGAGGAGAATTTCAGGCTGGTGAAAATCCCCGGAGGATCCCGCGGCTTGGGGTCTCTGCGCCCTCCAATTTGGGGGCATAAGCAAATCCGAAATGTTGCCCAGAAGAGGTCCAGCCAAAAAACCATCTCCAAGGGTAACCGAACTGATTTTTAATGGTCGGGACGGGCAGATTTGAACTGCCGACCCCTCGCACCCCAAGCGAGTGCTCTACCAGGCTGAGCCACGTCCCGACGGTCACGTTTTTGGAAAAACGCAGGGTCTGACACAGTTTACACCGGCGTCTCGACCCGCAACACATGCAACGAGATTCTTACGCCGGTGGTGGAACAAATTCCTTGGGCATGACAACACCTTCGCCGAAGAAAAACTCTTTCATCTGCTCCGCAAGGAATTCCTGCGCATCCGGGGTCCACGGCTGCAAGCGGTATTCATTCAGCAATATCTTTTGGCGCTCCAACCATTCTCCCCAGGCCTTTTTGGAGACGCTGTTAAAAATCTTGTTGCCGAAATCGTTGTCAAAAGGAGGTTCGTCGAGCCCCTCCATTTGCGTCTTATACTTCGCGCATTGAACCATGTGTGCCATGCTTGCCTGACTCCGGGGAAATTTACGACGGGTGCGAATTACGAACGGCGATCCTGAGCCGCTAACCGCTTCTTTTATTGTAACGGTGCCGGAACAACGTATAGCAGCGGAGGTGGTGATCTCAGGTGCGCGGCTCGGCTTCCTCCAGATAGATTTTCGTGTAGTCGAGATAATTCCTGGCGTAATGCAGAATCATTTCGCGGTCGGCATCGGTAAGCTGGCGGCGCTGTTTTCCGGGAACACCGACCCATAGGGTGCGCGGCGGAACAATCGTGTTCTCCGGAATCACCGCTCCGGCTGCAATGATTGAGCCTTCGCCGATGCGAGCATTGTTCAGAATCACCACGCCCATGCCGATCAGGCAGGCATCTCCGACGACGCAGCCATGGACCGTGGCATTGTGGCCGATCGTGACCCAGTCGCCCACAATCACCGGATAGCGATGACGCATTCCATGGAGCACGGAGCAGTCCTGCACATTGGAGTTGGCACCGATGGAGATGGAGTGGACATCGCCGCGCACCACGGCATTCATCCAGATGCTGGAGTGCTCCCCCAATGTCACGTCGCCGATGACTTGTGCTGATGGATCGACGTAACAGGATTGCGGAATGACCGGAAGTTTGCCTTGATAGGAGCGAATCATAAACTATGATGTTTCGTTGACGTGCTTGCTTTCGTCATAGAGTCGCGAATATCAGCTTGATTCTCCAGCGCGTACCTCAATAGAGATTCCTGGTATTCATCGGGCAAATTGAGGGCCTTAGCCCCTTTAAGTATGTGCTCGACATAATCTTTGTCCGGCCTACCCATGAAGACGGCACTGGCTTCTGCGATAAAAGTATGAGCAAGAATTCGTGCGCTTCCCTTGTCGAGTTCGACAGTCGAATCAAAATATCCGATCTCGACGGATTGTAGTTCTCGAAATCCGATTCCGAAATTTAATATACGCAGCCTAAAACGAAATCAGCTTCCTGGCTACTGCGCTCGATGTTGGCTTTCGCTGTGCCGTCGACGCTCCGTTTGTTGAAAACCAAGCGATATCCAGAAAGACGTGCGACTCTGTTGGGGAGGGCGGACTTTATGCGGCCAAACATTCGTTCAGGATTCATGTTCGACCCATAGGCAAAATATTCAATGATTTCGGGAGAAGCAGGTGCTAGCCCGCATATCGCGTCCATACGTTTCAAGAAATTCTCTCTCAAAGATAACAATTCACCTGATAACAGTTCACTGGTATAGCGATCAAATTCACCGACGATGGCTTTATGGAAATTATTGCGGTAAAGAATAATATGGCCATCTTGATCCTTGTCCACGATTTTCGTCGGGTCTGGGTGTTGTTCCCAAACAAGCCAGCCCTTACGAGTTTCTCCATCGTGCATAAGACCGCACCGGATTGCGTCATAAAAATTTCTCTTCAATGTGTTTGTAAATTCCTTCTCCAAAATTCCACTCTTAGAAAAGAACTGTTTGAATGCGTTGGCTGTGCTTTTTTCACTTCCTTTGATTCGGCCCTCACGGAATGACTCAATTGTGTCAATGAGAAGGCAATCCAACGTCAACATAGCAAAGCCAAAGCCGAGTTCCATGCTTTTTTCCGCATCGCGCAATCTCTCAATTGGCGTGAAGAAACGGTTGTTCAGACGATCTCGAAATATCTCGACAGCCTCCGACCATTCTCCGTTGTTGTCATTGTTCGCTAGGGATTTTCGAAGCAAGATCCACTTAGAAACTTGGCAATTTGGCGAGATCCACGTGTGTTCGTTCATTTATTCCTAAAGACTACTTGATTCCCCGTCTGTCGTACGCAGTCGCCCCGCCCTGATTCGATCAAGGCGGAGCGACCTTAGGCAGTTATCGCAGGAGTGAGTCGCGATGCTGGATCAACGTCCACCACGGTAGGTCAGGTCATAGCCGCGA
>JBDTBI010000498.1:0-3399 GCA_039924215.1 Acidobacteriaceae bacterium | reverse complement strand
GGAAGGCAATTTTTGCGGTCCGCACACGTTCGTTTTGGTCTTCATCCAGCCGGGTTGCAGGACGCAATTTCGGGAATGCAATGGATCGGATTCCAGGCGGCTCTCTGGTATCAACGATCAAAAGCGTGGTAGCTTCGCTCTTGTTACCTATTTTGGATTGGCGCGTCTTATTGAAACAAACCATCCAGCAAGTCAGTATGTGAACGGGAAAGCGTAATTGCATGGCAAAGTCACTGGTCATCGTCGAATCCCCCGCAAAGGCAAAGACGATCAACAAATATCTCGGCAAGGATTTCATCGTGGAGGCCTCGCTTGGCCACATTATGGATTTGCCGAAAAGCAAGATTGGCGTGGATCTGGAGGACGGAACGTTCGAGCCCGAACTGATCGTCATGCCAGGCAAGGAAAAGGTCGTCGAACGGCTGAAGAAGCTGGCCAGCAAGGCCGATGCTGTGTATCTGGCGCCCGATCCCGACCGCGAAGGCGAAGCCATTGCCTGGCACCTTCAGACACAGTTGCAGCCGCTGCTACACAGCAAGGCCACCATCCAGCGGGTGACGTTTAACGAGATTACCCAGAAGGCGGTCAAGGCCGCATTTCAACATGCGGGCCAGGTGGATGGCCGCCTGGTGGATGCGCAGCAGACGCGGCGCGTGCTGGACCGGATTGTGGGTTATCAGATTTCTCCGTTGCTATGGGACAAGGTGCGGCGCGGTTTGTCCGCCGGACGAGTGCAGACCGTGGCAGTGCGGCTGATTGTCGAACGGGAGCGATTGATCAAGGCGTTTCAGCCGGTGGAGTATTGGTCGCTGGATGCGCTGCTGACGCCAGTCGCCGGCAATGGAAAAGACGGACAGGAATTTACCGCGCGCTTCCTCGGGATTGATGGAAAGCGGGCGACGGTCGAGACGGTGAATGCTCCGTCGCTGCCAAACCAGGCGGAGACGGATGCAATTGTCAGCGCACTGAAAACGGCGGACTGGAAGGTGAGATCGGTCGAGAAAAAGGAGCGGCGGCAGAATCCGACAGCTCCCTTCACCACCAGCAAGTTGCAGCAGGATGCATCGCGCAAGCTGGGCTTTAACGTCAGGCGCACCATGGGCGTGGCGCAGCGTCTGTATGAAGGTGTGGAGGTCGGCAACCAGGGGACGGTTGGCTTGATCACCTATATGCGTACGGATTCGACGCGTGTTTCCCAGGATGCGATTGAAGACGTGCGTGCCTACATCGGCAAGAAGCTGGGGGAGAAGTACCTGCCCGCAAGCCCCAACACCTTCAAGAGCAAGAAGGACGCGCAGGACGCGCATGAGGCGATTCGTCCGACCAATGTGGGTCTGGCACCGGATGAGATCAAGCAGTATCTGAGTGATGAGCAATACAAGCTGTACAAGCTGATCTGGCAGCGCTTTGTCGCGTCGCAAACCATGCAGGCGATTTTCGACCAGACGACGGTGGATATCATCGCCAAGGCCGACCGCAGCTACGACTACCGCGTGACCGGATCGGTACTGAAGTTCGACGGTTTTTTGAAGATCTACGAAGAGGCGAAGGACGCGAAAGATGCCGACGATGAGGCGCTGAGCAATCGTCTGCCGGAGATGAGAGACGGTCAGGGGCTGCAGCTGAACACTCTGCTGCCGGAGCAGCATTTTACCGAACCGCCGCCTCGCTTCAATGAAGCTTCCCTGGTCAAGGAGCTGGAGGAGCGCGGCATTGGTCGCCCGTCCACTTATGCGTCGATCATCAACACGATCCAGGATCGCGAGTATGCGGTGAAAGTTCCGCCAAAGGGAGCTTCCAAATTTTATCCGACGGAACTGGGGCAGGTGGTGAATGACCTGCTGGTGAAGAATTTTGAGCGCATCTTCGATCCGGCCTACACGGCAAAGCTGGAAGTCGAACTGGATGCGGTGGAAGACGGCACGGAGAAGTGGACCGACCTGTTGAGCGGTTTCTATGGACGTTTTCAGGGGGAGCTGAAGGACGCCAGCGAGAACATGGAAGACGTCAAGCGAATGGAGCAGCCGACGAAGGAGACTTGTCCGGAGTGCGGCGACCCGCTGGTACTGAAGTGGGGAAAGTTCGGCTCGTTCTATGCGTGCTCTGCCTATGAAAAGAAAAAACCGGTGACGATTGCGAACTCCGCATGGCAGAAGGACCCGAAGAAGGCGATCAACAAGATTGAAGACAAGCTGGCCTACCCGATGACGGTGAAGGCCACTGGTGGCGCAGGCATCGCGCCGGCAGCAGTAACTGCGCAGAACCGAGAAGAACTGCAAGCTGCGCTGACGAGTGTCGCCGCACCGGACCGCAAGCTGGTCGTGGAACAGGTGAGCTGCAAGTTCACCCGAGAGAATTTTGACGCAAAGCCGAATTTACAGGCACCCGAAGCCCAGGGTGCAGAAGCTGAAGAGGAATTTTGCGAGAACTGTGGCCGAGTTATGGTGTTGCGGAATGGGCCGTTCGGGCAGTTCATGGCTTGCCCCGGATACAACGAAGATCCGCCCTGCAAAACGATCCGCAAGCTGACGCACAAACAACAGCAGAAGCCCGCTGTGCCGTTGGATGAGACTTGCCCCAAATGCGGCATGCAACTGGTCCTGCGGACCGGACAGTACGGAGAATTTGTCAGTTGCAGCGGCTATCCGAAGTGCAAGTACATCAAGCAAAACCTGACCGGAGTAAAGTGCCCAACCTGCGGCACGGGCGACATTGCGGAGCGGAAAGCGCGGCGTGGAAACTTCTTCTACGGGTGCACGAATTACCCGAAGTGCGATTTCACGTCGAACTACAAAACGGTCCCGCAGGCATGCCCGGAATGCGGCAGCCCGTACCTGCTGGAAAAATCTTTGAAGTCTGGCGTGTATCTGGTGTGCCCGAACAATGAGAAGCAGAATGCAGCGGAAGAAAAAGCCGGCAAGGGACGCGGGAAAAAGCCGAAGGAATCTGTCGTTGCCGAGGGCAAAGCCGTAGTGTGCCACTTTCAGAAGCGCATTGGCGATGCGCCTGCCCCGGAAGCAAAGCCGGTTGAAGCCGAAGCTACAGCCGTCTGACCCTGCCACGCGGCTTTCACGGAACAGAACCTATTTCAGGAAAGAGTGCACATACCTATGGAAAGCCAGATTGCCACGCACCAGGATGCCGATATCATTTTGAGGCTATACGATCTTCGCCGGGAAGCGGTCCTGCGCCAGGCCCGCAATTGGATGGCGATGGAATTCAACCCGAAGACCGCGGAAGAATTTATGGCGGTTGTTTCCGGTCCGAACTCCCAGGAGAATGCCTATCTCCGTCAGGTCACCACCTACTGGGAGATGGCCGCATCCCTGGTCCTCCATGGCACGGTCAATTCGGACCTGTTCTTAGACTCAAATGGTGAGGGTATTTTTATCTTTGCCA
>JBDTBI010000497.1:0-4415 GCA_039924215.1 Acidobacteriaceae bacterium | reverse complement strand
ACGTTTCTAGCAGTTTTGTATTCCTTTGATTTGTGGACCGGCTTCCTTTCTCCATAGTTTGAAGCGTCTGGAGGGTTGGCATGAAGGCATACGTCGGCAGCGAGATTCGCAACCTGGCTTTCGTCGGTCATTCTCATTGCGGCAAGACCACACTGATTGAAGCGCTGCTGGCAACAGCGGGCGCAATCCCCATCATGGGTCGCGTCGAGGATGGCACGGCCGTCACCGCCTACGACGAAGAGGAGAGTACGCGGCGCACCACACTGGCCAACGCCGTCGCTTTCTGCGAGTGGAGCGGAATCAAAGTCAATCTAATTGACACTCCCGGCTTCAATATGTTCGTGCCGGAAGCAAAGGCGGCCATGCTGCCGGTTGAGGCCGTTGCCGTGGTTGTCGACGCAGTGGAGGGGCCGCAACCGATGACACAGCGGGTGTGGGAGTACGCTGAGGAATTCAAGCTGCCGCGTGTGCTGGTAATTAACGGAGTCGATCGGGAGCGGGCGCGCCCCGAGGCCGTGCTGGAATCTTTGCGGGCGAACTTTGGACGCTCCGTTATGCCGGTTGCTTTGCCGATTGTTGTGGGCACGACTTTCACCGGCATTGTCGATCTGATTGCCATGCAGGCGTTTGAATACGCGGGAGAATCCAAGGGCCGGGGCCGCTCCATCCCCATTCCAAAAGAATTGTTCGACAAAGCACAGGCCGCGCACGAAGCGCTGGTGGAACTGGTGGCAGAGGGAAAAGACGAATGGATGGAGGAGTTCTTTAACCAGGGCACATTGTCGGAAGAACACCTGACGGCAGCCTTACATGAATCGATCCGGGAAGACCGCATTTTCCCTGTGTTGTTTGCTTCCGGGTTGAATCATGTCGGGACGGACCGATTATTGGAATTTTTTCGTATCTATACACCCGCGCCCATCGAACGCAGCCCGGTTGTTGCGACGACTCTGCCGGGCAAGACAACGAAACCAGGCGATGGAACTGCGCCGGATGCGGCGTCTGAGACGGTGAGCCAGCCGGTGGCGGACAATGGGCCACTGTCTCTATTCGTGTTCAAGACCATCTCCGATCCGTTTGCGGGACAGATTTCCTTTTTCAAAGTTTTTTCCGGATGTGCCCGCGACAACGACTCGGTTTTGAATTACAAGCAACAAACGCAGGAAAAACTTGCACATCTTTCCATCATGCAGGGGAAACGTCCGGTGGCGGTTCCGGAACTGCATGCCGGCGATTTGGGCGCTGTGGCCAAACTGCGAAATACACACACCGGCGATACGCTGGGGGACAGCCGTCATGCCATCCTGTACCGGCAGGTGCAGCAGCCGGAACCGGCGATTGCATTTGCGATTGAGCCGCAGACACGCGCCGATGAGGACAAGCTAGCAAATGCGCTGCACCGCATCATGGAAGAAGACACACTGATCCGCTTCTATCGCGATCCGCAGACGAACGAGTTTCTAATTGCCGGGACCGGCCAGCAACATATTGAAATCGTGGTTTCAAAACTTCGCCGCCGCTACCACACCGAAGTGACGCTGAAAGCCCCGAAAGTACCGTATCGAGAGACCATTCGAGTGCAGGCGGAAGGACACGGGCGACACAAGAAACAGTCCGGCGGCCATGGGCAGTTTGGAGACTGCAAGATTCGCATTGAACCACTCGAGCGTGGCGGGGGTTTCGAATTTGCGAATGAAATCTTTGGTGGGGCCATTCCACGCAATTTTGTTCCTGCAATTGAAAAAGGCGTGCGGGAAGCTGCCGATCGCGGCTTTCTGGCGGGTCATCCTATGGTCGACTTTAAGGTGACTGTGTTTGACGGCTCGTACCATGAGGTGGATTCCAATGAAATGAGTTTCCGCATTGCAGGGAGGCTGGCGTTTCGCGATTGCATGGAAAGGGCGCGGCCGGCGCTGCTGGAACCAGTAATGCGCGTGGCCATCAACACGCCGGATGCATTTGCCGGTGCGGTGATGGGAGACCTGCCGGGAAGGCACGGTCGCGTGCTTGGCATGGAGCCCAACTCTTCTTCCGGACAGGCTGTCATCCAGGCGGAAGTTCCGATGGCGGAGATGCTGACCTACGGTGCCGACCTGACCGCCATGACGCAGGGCCAGGGAAGCTTTCACATGGAGATGGACCACTACGACTTCGCCTTGCCTCAGACGCAGGAAAAGATCATCGCCGCGTCGCGCCAGAATCAGACTGCCGCGGACGACGAAGAATAGTTCCAGCCAATTTCGATACAATCAGCCCATGCAACTGGCGGAATTAGCGCGCATCCTAAATGCGCGCCTGGAAAGCAGCCCGGACCATCCCGAGGCGGCGACTGTGGACGTGACAGGCGTGGCTGGAATTGAAGACGCCGGCGCAGGCGAAGTAACGTTTGTCGCCAACCCGAAGTACGCCTCGCTGGCACGAACGACGAAGGCGGCGGCCGTGCTGGTGACGGAGGATTTCCCAGCGATTGCCGCGACCACATTGAGGACATCGAATCCTTATCTCGCGTTTGCGCGGGCCATTGAAATTTTTTATCAGCCTCCCAGCTACGCGGCTGGAATCCATCCCACCGCAATCATCCATCCAACGGCGCGACTGGGCCGTGATTGCCATGTGGGAGCCTACGCCGTGGTCGAAGCGAATACGGAAATCGGCGATCATGCTGTGCTGCTGGCGCACGTTGTGATTTATCCCAACGTGCGAATCGGAAGCCATTTTTTTGCGCACGCCCACGCGGTGGTGCGCGAGGGATGCCGACTGGGCGACCACGTGGTGCTGCAAAACGGGGCCGTGATCGGCGGAGATGGGTTCGGATTCGCAAAAGATGACAAGGGACAATGGCACAAGATTCCGCAGTCCGGGCCGGCGATACTGGGAGACCGCGTGGAAGTGCAGTCGAACGCGTGCATCGACCGCGCCAGCGTGGGGGAAACCCGCCTTGACGATGGCGTGAAAGTGGACAATCTGGTGCAAGTGGGACATGGATCCACCGTGGGGGAAAATACGTTGCTGTGCGCGCAGGTCGGGCTGGCCGGTTCCTCGCACCTGGGGCGGAACGTGATTCTGGCGGGGCAGGCGGCCGTGGCCGGACACTGTTCGATCGGCGATGGTTCGATATTGACGGCGCAGAGCGCTGTCTCGCACGATGTTCCGCCGGGCAAGGTGATGAGTGGCTCGCCAGGTCTGGACAACAAGCTGTGGCTTCGTTGTATTGCTGCCTACAGTCGTCTGCCGGAGATGGTGAAGCAGTTACGCAGGCTGACGGACGCGAAGGAAGAATAAGGCGATTTCATGATCTACCGTTATTCCACCGCGAGGACCATCTACACTGGAAATATGCGTGGACTGCGTAGTTTTCTGCTGCTTGCCGCCTGTACGTCCGTTCTTCTGATAGCAGGCTGCCACTCGCCCTACGTGCAGACCTCCGTAGTCAACTCCGGCACGACGGTGCTGCATAATGTCGAGGTGGATTATCCCAGCGCCAGCTTTGGATTCTCTACCCTTGAACCGGGTGCGACGTTTCATTATCGATTCCAGATCCGCGATGCGGGACGGATGAAAGTTGAGTTTACCGATAGTGCGCACAAGACTCATACCGGTAAAGGCCCCTACCTCGCCCAGGGCCAGCAGGGGACGCTGACTATCACATTGGATGGAAGCGGCAAGAACGAGTGGGCGGCGCACATTCAACCCCATGTAACTGCACCCGCGGGAGAATAATTCCCCAAAAATTCGATACAAGCTAGATGGATTGCACCTAGATGGATTGCACAGGGATGAGCGTCAGATCCTCGACTACGCCGACTTCCTTCTGTACGAAAGGCTCAGCATAGCGCACGCCGCCAAGCATGCCATAAATACGGGCGAGAGCGAAGGTGCGCTCACGGATTTCTCCGTGGGGAACAAAGATCTGGCCACCTGAGGCTTGATTCTGATATTGCGAGCGATACGCCATGAGAGATTGGAACCTTTGTTCCATATGCTCGGTGATATCGACGACGAAGCTGGGCCGGACATCCGCGTACAAACTTGCGTAGATGATTTTGAAGGGCCGATGCGGAGCAGCATCCGTTTCTACCTTCGCGAGGCCTGCAACAAAACACGCTTCATAGCCAAGCGTGGCGGCCGTGGCGTGGTCAGGATGGCGCGCCTGCCAATAGGGGAGGATCACGACTCGCGGCTTCGCCTGCCGGAGAACGCGGGCAATCTTCATGCGGTTTTCCCAGGTATTTTCCAGGCGGCCATCGGGCAGATCGAGCGCCTGCCGCCACGCGACACCGAGGATGCTGGCGGCCTCATTGGCTTCCGCCTCGCGCTCGGCTGCCGTGCCTCGTGTGCCGGCTTCCCCCTGGGTGAGATCGAGGATGGCGGTGCGCAGCCCTATGGCGGAGGATTGCAGCAAGGTTCCGCCGCAG
>JBDTBI010000496.1:0-7283 GCA_039924215.1 Acidobacteriaceae bacterium | reverse complement strand
GATAGGCGCTAGCGGGTAGCCTCGATGTCGATGGTGATCTTCACTTCATCTCCGACAATTGCTCCACCCGATTCCAAAACCGAATTCCACGTCATGCCAAAATCCTTGCGGCTCAATTTGGCGGTTGCGGACGCGCCGATCCTTTGCTTTCCATAAGGATCTTTCACTGCCGGAGAGGGACCTTCTACATCGAGCGTGATTTCGCGCGTGACACCATGGATCGTCAGATCTCCTGTCACCTTGCCTCCGCCCGGACTCACTTCAATCTTTTTGCTGCGGAAAGTCAGCGCTGGAAACTTCTCCACATCCAGAAAGTCCGCGCTCTTTATATGGGCATCGCGCTGGTCATTCCGCGTATTGAGAGAGGCAGCCTCAATGGTCGCTTCGACAGTGGAGCTCTCCGGCTTTTCCGGGTCGTACTGCACGGTACCCGAAACCTTGGTGAACTCTCCCCGAACATTGGAGACCATCATGTGGCGAACATGAAAGTGAATGGAAGTATGGACCGGATCAATTTCATACGTAATAGGCGGCATAGGGTATTTCTCCTTTTCTGATGACTCTTTTCTGTCTACTTACTCTTTTCTGTCTACTATGGATGCGTGAATTTTAGAATTGATGCTCGTTATCACAACTAATTTTGCACAGACTGAAGAAGTATCGCATTCCTGCCCTTCCCGAACGGCGATCTCTGGAGCATGGTCGCACCTCACCCTTGATCGACGATCGTTCGCACGGCTTTGCCGATGGAGAGCGGCAGGGCGGGCGTCGGGTAATAGGGTGGCAAATTTCGCTGGTCCTTATCGAACGGCGCAATCCCGGTCGTGTTGACGTACCAGTGCAGAAGCTGTTGCTGCAGTTCACATTGCGTCGCGGCCATATCCCGGTCGCCAAAGCGGTTATGCAGCTCCTGCGGGTCGTCCTTGTAGGCATACAGCTCGCTCTGCCCTTGCGGACGGCTGATCAGTTTGTAGTCACGAGTGCGAACCATCGCCGACCGGGTTATGGTTTCCGGCTGCGAGGTTTCCAGGTGCTCTTTCGGGTAATATAACGAACCGGGAGTCTGCAGATTGTCCTCAAAACATTGGGGCTCGTACTGGTTGTACCCTCCTTCCGCAAAGGCAGCCCGCTTGGGATCGCCGTCTCCCCCATGAATCTGCGCATGGATCTGCGGCATCAAGCTACGTGCAAAGTGGGTATGGTGTGCCTCCGTGCCTGCGAGTTCCAGACACGTAGCCATCACGTCAAACAATTCCACCATGTTCTCTTTACTGTTTCCTTGTGCTCCACCGGGAATGCTGGCGATCAACGGAACATGCGTCAGCACGTCCTCCAGGCCACTGGGCCATTTCTCAACCAACCCATAGTCGCCGGCGTAGTCGCCGTGGTCAGACAAAAGGAAGACCGCCGTGTCGCGCTTGTGATTCGTCCGTTCAACCGCTTCCATCAATTCGCCCAGGAGCCAGTCACTATAGCTGACCGCCCCGTAATACTGCGCCCGCACCTGGCGAAATGTATCTTCCGGCAGGCCCTCCAGTCCATACGCCTTACGAATCGCCGCAATATAGTTTGGCTTGCGCGGCAGATCTCGCGGCCGCAATCCATGGATGTCCGCGGGGTGATACATGTCATTGAACCCCTCGGGTGAGGCATACGGAGGATGCGGTGAGGACAACGGAAGAAAGATGCAAAAAGGGCGGTCCGCTTCCTTCCGTTCCAGAATGCGAACCGCGGACCGGATATAGCCATATTCCGACGTTTCCCTGCGGTCTCCTTTGGAGCGGCCAAGGAACGTGTCCGGCCCCAAGATTCTTCCCGCAGACGGCTGGGATTTGGGATGACCCGTTGCAACCTTGACCGGTGGGGGCTCCGGATAGTTCCACATCGTTACGCTCTCACTGAAGGACTCGGCCGCCAGAGCATCGTTCTTGCCGTACCAAAAAACGTCGTAGCCAGCCTGACGAAGAGAACGAAACAGGTTCGGCTCATTCGGTCGCAGAAAATAAAACAGGCTGCGATGACCGCGCACGCTGGTCGGCCAACCCGTCAACAAACTGCAGCGCGAGGCGCCACAAACCGGGAACTGTACGTGACAGTTTGCAAACCGAGTTCCCTGCTGCGCCAGCTTGTCAAAGTTGGGCGTGCGCGTCAGCGGATTGCCGTAACAGGCCAACGCATCCGCCCGCAACTCATCCGGCATAAAAAGAATCAAGTTGGGTTGTGTGGGGGATTGTTTCCGCTGCGGCCCCTGAGAAATCTGCGACGGTACCGTTTCGCCAACTCCAGTGGAACCGGCGACCTGGGATGCAACGCCGGCCAGCATCGCCGCTCCTGAAGACCCGAGAAACCCGCGCCGTGTCAGTTTTTTCTCCGCCATTTCATCTCCCCTTTCGCCTATCCATTGCAACAGTCCAAACAAAGCCAAGCCATTTTGGACCCCTGCACAAACGTTGCTGCTTGTCACCCTAACCATACCGGATTGGTTCCGCACGTTGAACCGTCCACAGGCTAAAATGCCTACATAAGGAGAGTCTCCATGGACCGGCTCAAGGGC
Organism: Acidobacteriaceae bacterium; assembly: GCA_039924215.1. GTDB lineage: Bacteria > Acidobacteriota > Terriglobia > Terriglobales > Acidobacteriaceae > JAKAAZ01. Next base: position 4,729 of record JBDTBI010000496.1, on the reverse strand, counting down.
AAGCGCGCGCTCATCACAGGGGGAACCAGCGGTATTGGGCTCGAAACGGCACGCGAATTCTTAAACGAAGGTGCTCGCGTAGCGATCACTGGAAGAAATCCAGAGACGCTTGAATCCGTCCGCAAGGAACTTGGCCAGGATGTACTGATTCTCCGTTCGGACGCAAGCGATGTGGCGGCGCAAAAAGGGGTGGCAGATACGCTGCGCCAGAACTTCCAGCAACTCGATGTTTTGTTCGTGAACGCCGGTGTCGCCGACCTGCGACCCATGGAGCAATGGGATGAGGATGGCTTCAACCGTTCCTTCGCGGCAAATGTGACGGGCCCGTACTTCCTGATTCAGGCGCTGTTGCCGATCTTCGCCACGCCGGCATCCATTGTGCTCAACGCATCCGTCAACGCCCATATCGGCATGCCCAACACCAGTGTGTATGGGGCCACCAAAGCGGCGCTTTTGTCGTTGAGCCGCACGCTTTCCGGGGAGCTCATCGGACGCGGCATCCGCGTCAATGCAATCAGTCCGGGTCCGATATCGACTCCGCTATACAGCAAGCTTGGCCTATCGCAAGCCGACCTACAAACTGTGTCCGCTTCTATCCAAAATCAGATTCCTCTGGGGCGATTTGGAAATCCCCGTGAGATAGCATCCGCAGTCGTCTTTCTCGCCTCGGATGAATCTGCATTCACGGTCGGCAGCGAACTTCTCATCGACGGTGGCATGAGCAATATCTGAAATTCCAATGGACCGTTTCTGAGGTAGCGACTCTGTGCCGTGTGGGTTATTGCAGCAATCCAAACACCCCTACGCCATTCGTAGTCCCCACATACACCTTGCCGTTTGCGATCACTGGGGTAATGTATTTGTTACCTGCTCCGTAATGGTCGCGGCCGTTCGCCGCCTGGTTGCTGTCATACAACTCGTTGCCTAGATTTGTCGCATTGTAGGCGTACAGCACGGCAGGATCGCTGTTGTCCTCAACCCAGACGATTCCATTCGATGTACCGTTTGAAGAAACGCTGGGCGTAGCTCCCGGATACGGAAACGTATGCGTCGTCTTCGAGCCGGGCGTGGTGGCCAGCTTAGCCTGCGCAATTGGATAGGCGCGGATTGAGTCCCCGACTGCGCCGTAATACACGGTGTTGTTCCAATATGCCGGCATGGCGAATTCCCTACCTGCCAGCGCGCCGGGCAATTCCTGATAGATATTGTTCTTGTTGGGATCGAACTTTCCCATGTTGTCTCGATCCACGACGTAGATGTTCTCGTCCTTCCCCGCCCCGACGGCAAGGTGCCGCACCATGCCGGAAGCATCCGTCTCATCCGGCAGTAACAGCGCTCCTCCCGAGCCAAGGTCCTGATCGCTGTTCGACTCCGCTACGGTGTTCGACATCGTAAAGTAGTCCGCCACAGCCAACTTGTTGCCATTGGTTGACAGCTTCATGAACGCGTTGCCGTAGTCGCTTTTGGAGGGATATCCGTTGGAATTCAACGTTGTATCGAATGTCCCATTGGCCGCGAGAAAATAAATATTTCCGTCGGAATCCACCGCAGGCCCCGCCCCCGCTTGCCAGATGGAGCCCTCCGATCCGTTCGGCGTCAAATTCAGCACAGTGGTTTGCGCCAGCGAATTCTCGTTGTAGCCCATTACCCATCCTGTATAGGGCTGAATGTCACAATGGGAAGAATACGCGATGTATACCACCCCGTTCAGCAGCAGCAAACCCGCGCGCTCGTTATATTGCTTTGGATCGAACACCAGTTGTCCATTGGCGCTTTGCGGCCCCATGCTGGGATAGGTGGCGACAATCGACACTGGCCCGCCGTTCACTTCCGCCCCGGTCGTCAGGTCCAGTGCATGCAGGCGTTGATAATAATTGCCGTTGCTATCCTTGCTGGCGGCCACCATGTAGATGGTTCCATGCGGGCCCCCCTTGGGATCAATCACGGGCGTGGAAGTGATGCCTATCTCCGGTTCCACCTGGCCGCAATTGCGCGAGTCGCTGGTCGTTTCATTGGCTCCCAACACGGAGACCTGCCACAGCTTGACTCCCGTATCGGCGTCGAAGGCATAGGCCGAATCGTGCTCCGTCACCACGTAGAGCACGTTATGCTTCGCGCCTCCAATCGTGACACCGGGCACATACAAGGGTTCCGCATCCACCCTGCCATCTGCTGAATCAAAGCCCACTTTGCCAAAGGTCTTGGAGTTCACATTTGCAGTCGTCAGCGCGTTCTCCTGCGTGTTCTCCCCACTGCGCATGTTGTCATTGTGATAGGTCAGTACGTCCACGGTACCCGCCGGCGCTGGGGTTCCACCCCCTCCGCTGCCAACGACCGGGGCGCTGCTTCCCGTGGAACTTTGGCTTGAATTGCAGCCGCTGCACCCAACGACGCAGGCCAGCGACAAAATGCACAAACTGGACAGAACCCTGAAACCATCTCGAAACTCTGGACGCATGCTTCCTCCTGTGCGGCTTCTGAACGGCATGACCAAATAGTCGCTGGCCTATTTAACTTTTAAGATGCAGGTCGTGCGCAAAGCGCTGAATCGTTTCCGCGGCGGCCCTTTTTGGTTCCGGCCCACGCGGCGTACCCATTTCAACACTACTCTTGGCGCGTCCTGGTCGGCCCCGGCTCCCGCCTGTGAGACGATGAATACGTTATGGAATCCAACCGTTGTGCAACCGCCATCCTGGCCGCGGGTAGAGGTACGCGGCTCAAGTCGAAACGCGCCAAGGTCCTGCACTCCATCGCCGGCAAGCCACTGTTGCAGCACGTGCTGGACGCGGTCCTGAAGACTACCCAGCCGGATCAGGTTTTTGTCGTCGTCGGCCATCAGGCAGAGCAGGTGGAACGTGCTGTCGCAGCTACGGGCGTGCATTTTGTCACTCAAACCCCGCAACTTGGCACCGGCCACGCTGTGCAATGCCTGCGCGACGCCGTCGCTGGGTCCAACGACCTTCTTGTGCTCTCCGGAGATGTGCCTCTCATCCGCCCTGACACGATTGAGCGCCTGCGAGCCTTTCACCATAGTCAGCACGCGGCGATGACGATTCTAACGGCGCGCCCGGAAAATCCATTTGGATATGGCCGCATTGTGCGCGTCTCGCCCACCAGCGCGGAAGTTGCCGCCATTGTCGAGCAGAAAGCCCTTGCCCCCGACCAGCAGCAGATTGGAGAAATCAACTCCGGCATCTATTTGTTTCGCATCGACGCACTCTATCACTCCATCGATTCGCTCCAATCCAACAACGCCCACGGCGAGTATTACCTGACCGACATGGCCGCTCTTCTGCGGGCTGCCGGAGAACGTGTCGTGGCGCTTGAAACACCCGACGCCACGGAGGTGCTGGGCGCAAACACGATTGCGGAAATGATGGAACTGGATACCGCGCTGCGCATGGAGACAGCGCGCCGCCTCATGGCACAGGGCGTCACCATCCAGCGCCCGGAGACCTGCACCATGGACGCCAACGTAACCGTTGGCCCCGACACGATCATCGAGCCGTTCGTGCAACTGCTTGGCAACACCCACATTGGAGAAGACTCTCGCATCCGCTCCTACTCTGTCATTCAGAATTCGACCGTGGGGAAGAACGTCCTGATCCGCAATAGCTGCGTGCTCGAGGATGCCACGGTGGGCGACGGCGCATTCATTGGCCCGTTTGCGCACCTGCGTCCTGGCAGCCAGATTGGCGCGGAGGCCCACGTGGGCAATTTTGTTGAAACGAAAAATGCGCGCGTAGGTGCAGGCTCGAAAGCGAACCATCTTACCTACCTTGGGGATGTCGCGATCGGTTCCGGCTGCAATATTGGAGCCGGAGTCATTACCTGCAATTACGACGGCGTCAACAAGCACCCTACGCAAATTGGAGATCACGTTTTTGTCGGCAGCAACTCCACCCTGGTAGCCCCGGTCCAGTTGGAAGACGAAAGCTACATCGCCGCCGCATCCTGCATCACCGAACCGGTTCCTGCTGGCGCATTGGCTCTTGGCCGCGCCCGCCAGACCATCAAGCCCGAATGGGCGAAGCGACGCCGCGCACGGCTCAACAAGAAAATGGAGAAGTAGGTAAGAACCATGATTCATGGTGCAAGCACAGAGCAGCGTCAGGCTAGAGCGGATTTCCTATAGGTGTAATTGAGCCGGTACATCTCCGCACGGCTTTTTCTCAAGAAAAGCCTCTCATCATCGAACTTAAGATGGCGATCGTAATAGGAAATCCCCTCGAACGGTACGCTATTGTTCCCACTGGGTTGTATGCCGTTTCAGCCACCAGCAGGGCGGATGCCACTTTTGCGGAAAGATGGACCGGGTACAGGTCTCCTGCGCCGTCCCCATCAGGTCATACTCGGTCTTGTTGCCTTTCAGCGACGTAGCCAGAAACTGAGTCACCTGAACCGTGCTATAGGCAGTTCCGTGGGCTACGCGAAACTCCAGCACCCCCCAATCCCCTACGTACAGCAGGGCAATCAAGACGATCACTATTTGTACGCCGCGTCCCAGTTGACGTAGCCAACGCCATTTCATGTGGAGTACTCCGCGATCCGTTGATTGCATTATGCCATTCCTGGGACTGGAGACACGCTGCAAATGCAGCACCGGTCCAGCCTGGTTCCGCGCGTACCTACCTATCCGGATCAACCGCTCCAGGGCTCGTCGCGTACTCACCAGTGCGCCCTTCGATGACGCAAACAGGTTAGGATTAGCTCAGGAACCAAACTTATG
>JBDTBI010000495.1:0-5812 GCA_039924215.1 Acidobacteriaceae bacterium | reverse complement strand
GCCGCGGGCTGGAATGCCCACGATGTATCCAGATTCTGTAGATTGGGTTGGGTCTAGGCCGTCTGCAAGGGAGAGCCCGATGCTGCAACTGTTCTTGCTTCTGCTGGGACTCATCGCAATCCTGCAGCCATTCTTTTCCAGGCGTCGATCTGCCGCGCTGGGCTGGGGTCGCTCACAGATCCTACCTCCGCATGGCTCAGGAGCGAGCCCTCTGCATGGCTCAGGAACGACCCGCACGTCATCAGCCGGGAGGCCCCGTCGCATACAATAGCTGGAACGCTGATTGATCCGGTAGAGGTCCAAATGAAACGAGCCATCAAGGGGCTGCTGCTCTCGCCCTCAACCAAGAAATTTGTCGATAGGGTCGAAGCCACGGTTCCTCTCATTCGAAAATGGCATCGTTTTGAATACGAACAACACTTTTTGCGCATCGCACAATGGGAGCGTTTATTCTCCGGAGTCTATCCCACCTTCGCCGCCGCCAGTGCAGCCATCCCTGCGGACCATAACAACAGCTATGACAACCCCGACTCCGCCACGTTTCTGGGCCACAAAGCCACCGTTCGCTCCGCGGATTATCCAGTTCTCTTCTGGCTATCCAAGCTTTTGCCCCAGGACCCCCGCGTGTTTGACTTTGGCGGGTATCTCGGCATCTCCTACTATTCTTTCGATACGTTTTTGAACTATCCGCCGAATCTCCAGTGGACGATTTACGACGTGGCCGCCGTGGTTCGCGCGGGAGAAAAGCTGGCACAGGAAAAGGACGCGCGTCGGCAGCTTTCCTTTACCACTTTGCTGGAACGGGCACAGGAGTTCCCTATCTTTCTCTCCCTGGGATCGTTTCAGTTTCCCGAAGAGACCTTTGCGGAAACGTTTCGCAGGCTTTCAATTCGCCCCACCCATGTGATCTTGACGAAACTGCCGCTCACCGAACAAGAAACCTTTTACACGCTGCACAGCATGGGCCCCGCGCTGTGTCCCTACCGCATCGCCAATGAAGACGAATTCCTGCAGTCAGCGTACGAACTGAATTATGAGGTGGTGCATAGATGGGAGAGCCCGGAGTTCGGCTGCTACATCCCGTTTTACCCGGATCATTCCGTGCGTGCGTTCAGTGGAATGTATCTGCGACAAAAATCGTCAAATTGAGTGGTGACCCCGGGAAGATTCGAACTTCCGACCTGCGGTTTAGGAAACCGTCGCTCTATCCACCTGAGCTACGGGGCCATTGGCACAGCCAGCTCGTTTCGGTTCGCATCGGAACATTCCCCGGATGAACTTTTCCGGATGAAACTTTCCTCGAAAGTAGCAGGAAATGCAACATCACCGAAACATGCTTCTCAAATGGTAGCACTCACTCAGAGGCTTTTGGATTCCGGAACTGCGGCGTTCACAGAGCGAATTCGTGCCGGCAGATAGGGATGAATCAGAAATTGATACGCGGCGCCTCCCACCACGCCGCCAATCAGCGGGCCGACTATGGGTATCCACCAATAATGCTCGGGAGAAGGCAGCGCCGATCGTCCCCAGCCCGCAAAAAAGCAGAATAATCTGGGCCCGAAATCGCGCGCCGGATTGATGGCCCATGCCTCCAGATACCCCATTGAGGCTCCGATGGCCGCTACCAAAAAACCGATGATCAAAGCCCCGGAGTTTGCACCCGGAGCCATCTCATTGTATTGCTCGGTAATGGCGAAGATGCCGAAGATAAGAAAAGCGGTCAGAATAATTTCATCGCTGAAAGCATGCATCGGAGTGATGGCAAGTCCCGGATGCGTAAAGAACACGGCTGCGTTGCCGCCTGCGGCGCGGGTCAAATGGGCGGCCGCATTTGCGAAGTTGATGACCGGATAGAAGAGCGTATAGACAACAATCGCCCCGAGAAATCCGCCAACCACCTGAGCGACGAAATACGGCAGCACTAACTTCCAGGAAAATTTCCTGTAGAAGGCGAGCGCAAGCGTCACCGCCGGGTTCGCATGGCATCCGCTGACGGAACCCGTTGTGTAGATCGCAATGGTCACGGCCAGGCCCCACGCGATACAAACCCCCCAATACGCATTTTGATACGGACTGGGAGAGTACAGAAGGTACATGGCCGCAGTGGAATCGCCAATGGAGATGATGATAAACACTGCGACGGCTTCCGAAATGAGTGCGCCCAACGTAGCTCTGGTCATCGTGGTGGAATGTCCGTTATGAGCATAACGGCAAAGTGAGGTATTGCCTAGTTGTTTTGTACATTTTACGAATCGGATTCGAGAGCTTGTTTTGCAGCCACGGCCAAGGGATCCGAGGTGTCTTCGACAAAGGGATTCTCTGCAAACCGATAGCCCACATAAGGGTCCGTAAGCAGGTATTTTGGATTAGACGGATCATCCTCGATTTTCTTGCGGAGTTGGCGGACGAACGTTCGCAAATAGTCGACCTCGCTTTTATACTCCGCTCCCCACACCGAACCTAAGAGTGTTCCATACGTGACCGCACGTCCCGCGTGCGTCATCAGAAAGTTAAGGATGTCGTATTCCTTCTTGGTCAGATGAATGGGCTTGCCGGATTTGCTAACGATACGCCGCGCCGGAAGCATCTGAAGATCGCCGATCTGGATTGGAGCATCTTCCGGCCGCTCCGGCGTCCGTGCCCGACGTACTGCGGATCGGATGCGGGCGACGCATTCACGAATACTGAACGGCTTCGTGATGTAATCGTCGGCCCCGCATTCCAGGGCAGCCACTTTTTGCTCCTCACCATCCTGCACAGTCAGCATCAGAATCGGCAGCTGCGGCGCAAGAGCACGAAGACGGGTTAGCGTCTTCATCCCGCCTATACCGGGCATCTGTATGTCCAGCAGCACAGCGTGGAAGTTCTCAGAGCGAACCAGAAGCAGAGCCTCTTCCCCCCGCGATGCTTCCGCCGTCTCAAATCCCAGTTCATTCAGGGGCGTTCGCAACGCACGGCGGATCGCTGCTTCATCATCGACCAGTAAGACACGGATGGGAACCAGCAAGTCAGGGATGGGCTTGTCGCTCATCAATTGCGCTCCTCTTTGGGTGGTGTCGGCAGAGAAGCGAAAAAGGTGGTGCCGCTTTCATGGTCACTCGTCAGCCAGACATCTCCCCCATGGGCTTGCGCGGCGCGTTTGGCCACGGACAGGCCAATCCCGGTTCCAGAAACATTTCCAGCAGATTCGGCACAGCGAAAAAACCGATCGAAGACCCGCTCATGATCGGCTGGCTGAATGAGCGGTCCCACATTGTGGACGGAAAAAACAATTTCTCCCGGACACTCTGCTACCCGAATCGTAATCGGCAAGCCTCCCGTCGAGTATTTTCCGGCATTGTCAACATATTGCGTTAGCAAAGCGGCAACAAGATCGCGGTCACAACAGATCGACAGGTCCTCTCGCGGCACGCAAACGTTCACCTGCGAGTTTCCAAGCGCTGCACGACAGCCATCCACGACATCCTCGACCAGTGACATCACACCTACCATTTCTCTGTGCAGGGTCAAGTCGTACACTTCGAGCCGCGCAGTTTTCAACAAACGTGTGGTCAATTCATCCAGAACGCCGGACTGTTCATCGATCAGTTGTACCATTTCGGACTGGGCTGTGCTCAGGTTCCCCATTTCGCTCAGGCCCGTGCTGGCTGCGCGTATTGCCGTAAGCGGCGTCTTGTACGCGTGAGCCAGGCTATCCAGGACTGTTGTGCGCATTTGCTCCGTTTGGCGTGCGGTTTCTGTACGACTCACGTTGGCGTGCGAGTGGTAGCGGTCGAAAGTGATTGCAACCAGATCTGCGATCGCGCTGCTGGTTTGTGGGCAGATCTCGCCGCGCAGTAGTAGCGCTCCGACGGGTAGATTCCCGATACGCAATACTCGGCGCACCAGGCCAGTTTCTGTATCGTCCGCCACACTTTCAAAAAAATAAGTGTTGCGGACTACATTTTCCATGTCCGCGAACCACTCCCCTGCCTCGTACACCTTCTGCATATCGGCGTCGTAGAGGGCCACCGCCTCCACCTCAAAGGTGGATTGGATGAGTGAGGCCAATTGTTCCCCAGGCTCCCGATGCAGTTTTAACCGGGTGGTGTGTTGGATGAATTCGTAAAGTTTGTCACTCATGGCTCGACATTCCTTCGCGCTGAGTCTGGAAAGCTACACGATGCCGCGACGACAAGCGCGCACAAGATTCCAACGGAAAAAGGGCGACAAACCTGCGACGAGCCAAACGCCGGAAAGCCAATGGTCCGAGTGAAAAATGCTTTCTCCATTTCACCTGATCTCCTGTCAATCGTTGAAGCATGGGCGCAGTTTTCAAAGGGAAATGCTGGACCTGCAGGGCCGCGCCGAATCTGGATTCTGGTGGAAAGTATGCCCTGTTTTGAACTAGACCGTCTGTACCGGCGTGGGAAAAGCTTGAATCCGCCCAACCTTCCCTTCAGCTTGCCTAACTTCGGCAGAAATTTCAAGCATATTTCAACCTTCCTACAGGCCTACCAAAGCCGAAAAATTTAGCTTTTCGGAATTTCTTTATGAATTCCTTATGAGTCATTTGCGTTCATTAGGAGTACGACAAATCTGGATGACGGCAAAAAGTACGGTAAACAGTCCAGCGAACAGCACGACCCATTTCATGGAGGATTCATTGACAAGCAAACGTGCACTGCACAGTATCTGCGGAATCCTTCTCTGCTGCGTTCTTTCAGCGAGGGCCCACGCGCAAAGTACGCCAGCGCCTGCCCCGCCACCTGCACCTTCGCCAACACCAACCTGGAGTGTAGGAGGCATGGATTTCAGCGGCTTTCTTGATGGCTATTACAGCTATAACGCCAACCGCCCCAGCAACGCCGCCAACGGGCAGGTCAATGACCTGTATAACTTCAACGATAAAACGGACCAGTTCAACTTGAGCGCTGCTGGGCTGACCATCAACCACAATCCTGATCCGATCGGGGTTCACATCGACTTTCTCTTTGGCCGTGCCAACGATCTGATCCACGGTTCCAGCGATAAGTCGACGGACAACTACATTGAGCAGGCGTACATCAGCGCAACGCCGCCAAAAACTCACGGATCGGAGTTTGACTTCGGCCAGTTTGTCACCTCGGCCGGAGCGGAAGTCATTCCAGCGATGACCAACTGGAACTACTCTCGTTCCCTGCTCTTCGCCTGGGCGATTCCCTACTATCACTTTGGACTGCGCACTTCCACGCCGGTTACCAAGACGTGGACAGCAGGACTGCAAGTCGTCAACGGCTGGAACAATGTCGTCAATAACAACGGCGGCGTGACCATCGGTCTGACCAGCGCCCTCACCAAGCCCAAATACACCTGGTACCTGAATTACTACACCGGACCTGAGAACAGTGACACGCAGAAGGGGTATCGCAATTTGATCGATACCACGCTTTTGCTGACTCCGAACAGCAAATTCAACGCCTATCTCAATTACGACTACGGGCAAAACAGAATTCCAGCCACGACGGAGGAAGGCGAGGACGGGCCAATCATTATCCCGTCGCAATCGCCGCATTGGCAGGGGGCGGCTATCGCGGCCCACGACCAATTCACTACAAAATCTGCGGTAACGGGACGCTTTGAATACTACGACGACAACCAGGGCTTTCAGACTCTTGCCAGACAGGCAGTCAAGGAGTTCACCGGCACCTATGAATACAAGTGGATGTCCGGACTGCTCACGCGTGTGGAATACCGACGGGACTGGTCAACCTTCGCAACCTTCCACAAGGGGGATACGGAGATGGTGAAGGCGCAATCCACTTTGACAGTTGCCTTCATCGCCTTCTTTGGG
>JBDTBI010000494.1:0-2844 GCA_039924215.1 Acidobacteriaceae bacterium | reverse complement strand
CGGGATCTCCTGATTCTTGCCCCCACCCACTCCGCTCTCGACAACATGCCACAGAACGATGAGACAGGTTGCAATCAGCACCCAAAAAACGATTGTTTTCACCGTTGAATTCACGAACTACCCTCATTTCCTTACGATGCAAGCCGCGCCGGATTACCACTGTGGCAATGTTACAAAAGCCAACCCATGCCGCCGCGCGTCTTGCTCCCTGCTAGGGTATTAGACGCGATAGGGGCCCCATAGGTCGCACGCAATCCAAGTGCCATTACGGTGCGATGAAAGGTCAGCCCTGCATAATGTCTTACAGCGAAAAATCCCTTCCCAAAATCTTACTCCCAATCTAGGAATCCCCATAAAATTCGAGAAGCAAATCGAGCCATTACAGTAACTTTGGGGTTTCTCTGATCTCCAAAACCCACCCCAAATCGACGTTTCCTGCTTCGCCGTCTGACTCTTCGCCCTGAGCGTTTGCCGGCTTCACCCCGACCCCGCGCATCCAGACGATCTTTCCCCGCCAGACGACGACCGGCCAGAGAGTGCGTTCGTCCCCCGTAACCCGCATCTGGTTCAGGATCTCTTTTACCTTTTTAGGTCCGCGAGAATGCATCCGTTCGACGCGGTCTCCCGGCTGCCAAGCCCGCACCTGGGCTGCGGGGAATCGGTCCGCAGAACTCTCCGGAGCCCTGCCTTTTCCGTCCTCGGCAACGATGCTTGCCGTAAAGCTTGAGCGAAACGCTGGCGCATCGATGCTTCCCGGAATGGGCAATTCGTACTCCACTGCCTGCACCGCAGCCCGCGAGCGAGACCTTCCTTCGGGTTTCGTTGGGTCGTCAAAAACCTGTAGCCGCCGTTCAAACTGCAGCTCACGGGCGGAACGCTCCACGCGCACCCCCTCGGGCAGTTCCAATCGCTTGCCGTTCTGTTTCCCCTGTTTGGAATACGCCTGTGCAGAACCGGGCGCGCTGGGGTCCACGATGCCGAGCAGCCTCTCGGTCGCGTCGAAGTCCAACTCCACGCCCAATCGTTCCACTGCCGCACGCAACACGCGGCGCAGTAAGCCAGCATCTAGACCCTTCAGTCGCGCAATTTCCATGGCTACCACGGTCTCGCCCAGGGCAGTGGAAACGCTGCGCCCTCCTCCACGCACCGGCTTGCCGGGCAGCAGCAGCAACGTCAGCACGCGATCGAGTTCCGCCTGCCAATGTTCTTCTTCGGCTCGCGCATTGGCTGCCATGTGGGCCAATGTCTGCTCGATCCGCGGATTGTATCCGCGCAGCAGTGGCAACAACTCATGGCGAATCCGGTTCCGCGTCAGAGCAACCGACTGGTTCGTTTCGTCTTCGCGCCAGGACTGGCCCAGTTCGCGCAGGTACACCTCAATCTCTGCGCGTCGCACTGCCAGAAAAGGCCGTACGCATCGCGGGCCGCGGGCAGGAGTTTTGCGACGATCCATACCCCCGCTGTTGCCCTCGCTGTTGCCCCCGCTTTTGCCCTCGCGTTTGCCCCACCGCAATACGGGATGGATGCCGCTCAGCCCTTCCGTCCATGCACCCCGCAGCAGCTTCATCAGGACTGTTTCCGCCTGGTCGTCCAGCGTATGAGCGGTCGCCACCATATCCGCGTGTCCCGCCTCCACCACCTGTCGAAAGGCCCGGTATCGCAACGCGCGCGCTGCTGTCTCAACGGACTCTTTCTGCTCAGCCATTCGCTGCGGCGTATCGACGGTAACGATCTCGCAGGGTACGTCGAACCGCTTCGCCAGCTCCGCCACAAATGCGGCGTCCTGGACGGAAGCCTGCCCACGCAAGCCATGCTCCACGTGCAACACGTTCAGGACGATTCCAAGCTCCTCGCGCCGATCCAGCAGGCACCGCAACAGCGCCGTCGAGTCCGCCCCTCCGGAAACAGCGACGCAGACGCGATCTCCCGGAGCAAACAGACTGGTATCCACCGGCAGGCTGGCAGGCTGTTCCGCTCGAGAATTTCGTTTTGATTGCGCCTTTTTCATCCATTTCGTGGCGAGCCTGCCACTAGAAAAACAATAAAGGATTTGTCCCCGAAAACCTGGGTACAAAGTTAGATTGTTTTTCAATTGTGCGATTCATTGGGAGTTGCGTCTGCCGCGTATCATCGGCATGGCAATCCGGGCCTTACAATGGAGCTTTCTGGAGGAATCCCTGCCACAGGCTGACGAATCTCATGCGGTTCCCGCGCACATTCCACCGGCGTGGATCGTTGGCCTGGCCGTCTCGCCCTTCGGGCTGGTAGTCGGATTCACCATCACCGCACTGCCTTTCCTGCTGACCCATCTCGGTATTCCGCTGTACAGGGTTGCCACCATCAGCGCCACGGTCATGTCGCCGACCTTTTGGGGATTTCTGCTGCAGCCGATCATCGATACCGGGCTCACCCGCCGAGCCTACTGCTGGTTGACTGCAACGATGGCGGCGATTTGCCTGGCCGCGGCGCTCTATCTGCTTTCCTTCGGGCATCTGGCCATGGCAACCGCGCTGCTGCTGGTTGGGGAGCTGGCGATCGTGTTATTTTCCGGCGCCGTCGGCGGATGGACGGCGGAATTTACGCCGGACTCCTTGCGGGGCTCTGTAAGCGGATGGACCAACGTGGCGAACCTCGGCGGCGGGGCGCTGAGCGCACTGGCCGTGATGTCTCTGGCGCCCCATATCGCGTTGTACTGGCTTGGCCTTGGCCTGGCCGTATGCATCGTGCTGGGGACCCTGCCGACCGTAGTGTTTCCTGAGCCCAGGAAGTCCTCCTTTCGCTTCCGCCAGATCTTTACGGAGGCGATGAAGACCACATGGCAAGCCTCGAAAACCAAGGAATGCC
>JBDTBI010000493.1:0-10204 GCA_039924215.1 Acidobacteriaceae bacterium | reverse complement strand
CGCCATCGCGAGCTGGCGGGCATGCAGATCATGGGATTGCATACCGACGGAGCGGTCGAGCGCACCTCCAACTTTATGGCGCATGGCACGCTGGCGGTCAAAATCCGGCAGGAAGACTACAGGCCATTCTTGCTGACGCTCTACGCGCTGACCTGTTATGCCGCCGACTCCGGCAATCGTTACGCGCCGGAAGATGCGTGGATTCCGGGCGGAACGCCGATGCAAGGCAGTTCGTATGGATGGTCTGCCGTGGTGAACAGCGTGTTGCAACCGGCAATGGGCCTGCGCTGGCTACTTTGTTATGAGGAGGGCAACCGCGATGTTTGCCACCTGCAGAAAGCCGCGCCAAAGCACTGGTTCGCATCCGGGCAACACATCCGGGTAGGAAATTGCCCAACCCGCTTTGGCCGCCTGAGTTGGTCGACCGTAGCCAACAGGGACCGGTCGTGGAGGGTGCAGGCCAACTTCAGCTCAGCCTTTATGGGTGATTTGATGATTCACATTCACGCTCCCGATGCACAACCGTTGCGGCACACCTCCGCGGGCACACTTTCTGGCAGCGTGATACGTTTCACGCGAGAAGAACTCCAGGGCAAGAAACAGCTGGTGCTGCAAGTAAGTTGAACGCCGCAGGAGCCGCGTCTCTAAAATCCCATACTGTCGTCTGCGGATGGGCCATAGGATGCCGGAAGCGGCACGTCATTCAACCGCAGGTACACGCCAAGCTGTGCCCGGTGATGGATGAGGTGGTTGAGGCACACGATGCGATAGGTCAGCACGCGCGAATTGTTCGTGATCGTTTTCCCCTGATACGTGAACTTCCATTTCTGCTCCCACTGCTCATCGGTAGCGTTGGCAATGGCTGTGCGCGCCTTATCGGCGGCGGCATCAAAGTCAGCCAGCAATTGCTGACGCGACTCCATGACGAGCGGGGGATCCTTCCTCTCGGTAATTTCCATGCCCGGCAGCTCCAGGATTAAGCTTGCGAACTGCGGCAACCGTGCCGTGTGCGCGGCAAGTTTGCCAAGGGGCATCGATTTCTCATGCGGCTTAAAGTCCTGTTTGCCTTCCGGAACTCGTTCCAGCATGGTTCGGGTCGTCTTCATCTCATTTTCAAATTCAGGTAGCAGCAGTTGGCGGATTTCCATTCGTTTTCTCCTGTGATCAGTTTCTCAGCGTGGTGATGTTGGATACAAGGATTCGGTGCTCTTGCGGATGGATGCTTTTTTTGTGCCAGGGGATTGATGGGCCGTCGACTGGCCCGCCGTCGATGAGTCGCCAGTCAATAGTTCTGCTCTCGATGAATCTGCGGGTTAGCGCCTCGTTTTTGTGATTTCGGGGCGCAGAGACATCTCGGCTTCCTCATCGTGCTCGTCGTGCGCTCTGTCAGCTTCCGGCCTGCTTCCGTTCAAGTGATGATGTGTCAGGAAGTCTTTAAGAATGGCGAACGCATCCTCCGGGGTATCAACATAATGAAGCAGGTCTAAATCCTCCGGAGCAATCGCACCCATTTCCATCAGAGTTTCCAGGTTCATCACTTCTTTCCAATACGAAGACCCGTAGACAATGATGGTCATTTCTTTGGCCAGCTTGTGTGTCTGGGCAAGCGTGAGTACCTCAAACATTTCGTCAAGGGTGCCAAATCCACCGGGAAACACGACCAGAGCCTTGGAGAGATACGCGAACCAGAACTTGCGCATAAAAAAGTAGTGAAAATCCAGACTAAGCGAGGGCGTGATGTAAGGGTTGGGATGCTGCTCGTGCGGCAGTTGAATATTCAGCCCGATGGTTTTCCCCCCGGCCTCGCTGGCGCCGCGATTCGCGGCCTCCATAATGCCGGGACCGCCTCCGGATGTGACCACGAAACGATGGCGTTTGGATCGCAGCGACATGGACCATTCTGTTAACAGATAGGCGAGCTTGCGGGCATCTTCGTAATAACGGGCCATCTCCACCGCAGCTTCCGCGCGGGAGTGGCGCGCCTGACGGACCTCTCTTTTGGCCAATTCTTCCGGCGTAGCTGGCTGATGCTCGGCTGCCACGGGTTTTGGGGAGCCAGCGGTGTCCAACAATTCCAAACTGTGGGCAGCTTCCTCCAGCGGATGAAGCCGCGCGGAGCCGAAAAAAACGACTGTATCCTGAATTCTTTCCCGGCGAAACCGCGCCAGTGGCTTCAGATATTCCGCAAGAATCCTGATGATGCGACCATCGGGACTGTTAATAAAGGAAGCATCCTCATAGGCAAGCCCTCCTGAGTTGTTGGTCTTCATCGAGTACCCTCGTTTAGAGCGGATGGAAGCCGTGGGCAGAAGCCTGCATTACGAAACGATACAGCCCGCGAGAAATACGTGCGGGCGATCAAGCTCGATGCTCTTGATAATGCATGACCTCGGATACGCCAATCCAAATGTCAAGCAATCCCAGGCCAGAAATAAGTCCACGCAGAAAGCCGGAGCTCAACATCTGGCCGACGGGAGAAAAACTCAGCATGTAAGGATTTTCAGTCCAGTATCTTGTCCACGGAAGAACAAATACAAGCGCCCCGATATAGAGGCAAAATACAACCAGGATGACGATAGACAGCCGCTGCATCCAAACGGGAGCAGGCGCGTTCGACCAGTTCGGGGCCGGTGGCGGCAGGGACGCCTCTGGCTTTTCAGCTTCCGATGAAGACAAATCCTGTTGCGACATGTTCTGTTGATCCAACTGGAGTTCTGGATACAGAAGCTACTGGTTCAGCCACGGCATCCTGCTTGCGTACCTAACGATTTTAGACGGAAGCAGGCACAGCGTTCCGCTTGGGTCTGCGATTGGCCTGCAATATCTTCTTGCGCAGGCGCAGGCTCTTCGGAGTCACTTCCACCAATTCATCCTCATTGATAAATTCAATTGCCTGCTCAAGACTCTGCGGTTTGAATGGCACCAGCCGGATGGCATCATCCGCGGAAGAGGCGCGCATATTGGTCAGCTTTTTCTCGCGGACCGCATTCACATCCAGATCGTTATCGCGAGAGTGCTCGCCGACAATAATGCCCTCATACACTTCAATGCCCGGTCCGAGGAACAGAACACCGCGATCCTGCAATCCGTCGAGCGCATAGGTTGTCGTTGTCCCGGCGCGATCGGAGATTAGGGCGCCGGTAGTGCGCTGGGGAATGTCTCCCTGATGGGGCATGAAGCCGTCGAACAAGGAGTTCATGACGATGGTGCCGCGTGTTTCCGTCAGCATCTCGCTGCGCAGCCCGATCAGGCCACGGCTGGGGATGCGAAACTCCAGCCGGACGCGGCCATAGCCGTGGTTATGCATTTTCAACATCTCGGCCTTGCGCGGTCCCAGGCGCTCCATGACAACGCCAACAAAATTTTCAGGAATATCGACGGTCAACAGTTCCACCGGCTCCATCAATTTGCCATTGACCACGCGGGTGACGATTTCCGGGCGTCCGACCATCAGCTCAAATCCTTCGCGGCGCATCATCTCAATCAAAATGGAAAGCTGCAATTCGCCGCGGCCCAGCACCTTGAAGTTGTCCGCGTTGCCGGCATCTTCAACACGGATGGAGACGTTGGTCAGCAGTTCCTTCTCCAGGCGCTCGCGCAAGTTGCGGGACGTGACGTATTGTCCTTCGCGGCCGGCGAACGGAGAGTTGTTGACGAAAAACTGCATGGCGATGGTGGGCTCATCGATGGAAATGGTCGGCAGGGGCGATGGGTTCTCGACACTGGTAATGGTCTCGCCGATGGTGATGCCGCTCACGCCCGCGACCGCAACGATGTCGCCCAGCGTTGTTTCTTCAATATCGATGCGCTTGAGTCCGCTGAAGGTGAAGAGTTTGGTGATCTTGGTTTTTTCGAGCAAGCCGTCGCGTTTTGAAATTGCAACCTCATCGCCAGCGTGCAGCGTGCCGTTAAAAACGCGTGCAATCGCCAGTCGCCCCAGATAGTCGGAATAGTCCAGATTCGTGACCAGAATTTGCAGTGGGCCCGCGGGGTCTCCGGTTGCAGGCGGAATGGTGGAGACGATGGCTTCAAAAAGCGGCTGCAAATCGGTGCCGGGAGTTTTGGCGTCGTTGGAAGCGGTGCCGAGCTTGGCGTTGGTATAGAGAACCGGGAAATCCAACTGGTCCTCGCCGGCGTCGAGATCGATGAACAGGTCATAAACCTCGTTCAGAACTTCCTGCGGGCGCGCATCCGGACGATCAATTTTATTGATGACAAGGATGGGAGGCAGCTTCGCTTCCAGTGCTTTAGACAAGACATAGCGAGTCTGAGGCAGCGGACCCTCACTGGCGTCGACCAGCAGCATGACGCCGTCCACCATTTTGAGTGCGCGTTCTACCTCGCCGCCAAAGTCGGCGTGACCGGGGGTATCCACAATATTGATTTTGGCGTCGTGGAAGACGATGGCCGTGTTTTTCGCCAGGATGGTGATGCCGCGCTCACGCTCCAGATCGTTCGAGTCCATGACTCGTTCGGCGACGGCCTCATTGGAGCGGAAAGTCCCGCTTTGACGGAGCATGGCATCGACAAGAGTGGTCTTGCCGTGATCGACGTGGGCGATGATGGCGATATTACGGATAACGGACGACACGATAAATTGAGTTTCCTGTTCTGGTATGTAGATAGGCTGGATGACGCCAGTATTGAGCCAACTGAGCAAGTCCGACGAGCAAGTCCGGAGACTGCGGGGGCTATCTTGATCTGTCTACCAGTTTACCGCATGGAGGGGGCTGCATGAGCTTGCTGGCCGATTGGTTGCCATGACAAGACCTTCCTGGGCCGGTGGAACGCAATTTGCTTCCTTCCCTTTGTATCCACTACAACGGATACAACGTAGAAATGACGAAGGAACATAACGGCGAATAAGGGAATCCTCATGGAGCAAGATATATGACACTGCGGGAAAGATTGGATCGGCGCGCGTTTTTGATGGGTGCAGGCACGGCAGCCGCGATGTCGGCTTTGCCGGCAGGAGCTATGGCTATGGCGGGGGCGAATGACCGAACGGATTACGTCGTCGAAGTGGCGCAGGCACCGGAACCAGGCGCTCCAACACACACGATCAAGTTCGCAGTCATCGGCATCAACCACTCACACATCAGCGGCATCGTTCAAGCAGTGCAGCGAGGCGGCGGCGAGTTGGTCTCAGTGTATGCAAAGGAACCCGACCTGGTTGCCAACTTTCAAAAACACTTTCCCCAGGTCAAGGTGGCACGGAGTGAAGCCGAAATTCTCGAGGATCCTTCGATTCAACTTATCGCGAGCTCCATCACCCCGGTCGAGCGCGCTCCGCTGGGCATTCGCGTGATGCAGCACGGGAAGGACTATCTCAGCGATAAGCCCGGCCTGACAACGCTCGAGCAGTTGGCGGAAGTGCGAGGAGTGCAGGCAGAAACGAAGCGGATCTACGGCATCCTTTACTCGGGGCGGCTGGAATCGAAGGCAGCCTTGAAAGCCGGAGAGCTGGTGAAGGCCGGTGCGATTGGCCGCGTGATTCAGACGCTGAATCTGGCGCCACACCGCATCGGCTCGGGACGGCCCTCGTGGTTCTGGGATCCAGTCAAGTCCGGCAGCATTTTATGCGATCTCGGGTCGCACCAGGCGGACGACTTTCTCTTCTACACGGGCTCTACTTCCGCTGAGGTAGTCTCGGCCCAGGTGGCGAACGTACATCACAAGGACATTCCGGCGTTTCGGGATTTCGGAGATGCCATGGTGTGCGGCAATGGCGGGGCGGGGTATTTTCGCGTGGACTGGTTTACGCCGGACGCATTGCGCGCCTTTGGCGATGAAAGGCTGTTCCTACTTGGAACGGATGGATATATCGAACTGCGGAATGATATTGATATCGCCGGGCACAAGGGAGCCGAGCACTTGTTCCTTGTGAACCAGAAACAAGTGGTCTACATCGACTGCAATAACCTGACACTGCCCTTTGGTGCACAGCTGGTTTCGGACGTCGTAAACCGGACGCAGACAGCACAAAACCAGCACGAAGCATTCCTGGCGGCAGAATTGACGCTGAAAGCAGAAAAGATTGCCAAGCTGCGGACGTTCGAGGAAGGGTTGCCGCAGCCACTGCCATAGAGCCATCTCCGAAGCGCCGGAGTCTACAATCCCAGGCCAAGAAAACCGCGCTATCGCCATTTCGACGCGCAGCGGACTCTAGCAAAATTGCAAGCTATTCCACGGTGACGGATTTGGCGAGGTTGCGCGGTTGGTCCACGTCGCATCCCCGGCGGATCGCAATGTGATACGCCAGCAATTGCAGCGGAATCACTTCCAGGATGGGAAGCAACAGTTCCGGAGCGGCCGGAATGTATACGACGTGTTGTACCAAACCGGCGATTTCCTCATCGCCTTCGACGGCGATTGCGATCACCTGGCCGGACCGCGCCGTGACCTCCTGAATATTGGAGAGCGTCTTTTCATAGCGCAGTCGGGATGTAGGCTCGTTGCTGTCTTTTGTCGCCAGCACCACGATGGGCAAGGTTTCATCAATCAACGCATTGGGGCCATGCTTCATTTCGCCCGCCGGGTACCCTTCGGCGTGGATGTAGGAAATTTCCTTCAGCTTCAGCGCGCCTTCCAGCGCAATGGGGTAATGAATGCCTCGGCCCAGAAATAAAAAGTCGCGTGCGTTGGAATAGGTCTTTGCCAGAGCCTCACAGGGCGCATTGCATTGCTTCAAAATATCGCCGATTTTGCCGGGAATGCGTGTCAGTTCCTCGACCAGATTGAGGCTCTCGGCCGCATCAACGGTTCCACGCAGCTGCGCCAGATAGAGCGCCAGAATAAAGAGCGCGGTGAGCTGCGCGGTGAATGCCTTGGTGGACGCGACGCCGATTTCCGGACCGGCGTGGGTGTAGATGGAGCCGTTCGCTTCCCGCGCGATCATGGAGCCGACGACATTGCAGATTGCCAGCGTTCTGGAACCTTTCGATGCGATTTCCCGTTGTGCAGCGATGGTGTCAGCAGTTTCGCCGGACTGCGTAATCAGCAGGCCAATTGCTTTGGGGTCCGCAATAGGATCGCGATAGCGGTACTCGCTGGCATAATCGACCTCAACCGGCAGACGCGCCAGCCGCTCGATCATATATTTCCCGACCAGTCCGGCGTGCCAACTGGTGCCGCAGGCGGCGATATTGATTTTTGTTGCTGCGCGAAATTCAGACTCCGATAGCTGCATTTCATCCAGAAAAACTTTGCCGGTGTCGAGGGAAACTCGGCCCAGTGTGGTGTCACGGACAGCGCGTCCCTGCTCGAAGATTTCCTTCAGCATGAAGTGCTTGTAGCCGCCCTTTTCCGCCTGAATCGGGTCCCACAAAATGTTCTGCACTTTCCGCTCAACGGGATTGCCGTCGAAATCCGTCAGCGTAACGCCCTCGGGAGTCAGGACTGCCATATCGCCATCGGCCAGAAAATACAGCTTGCGGGTATGGTGCAGGATGCCGGGAACGTCGGAAGCGATGAAGTATTCTCCATCTCCCAGGCCGATCACAACGGGCGGCCCGCTGCGCGCGGCAACAATCTTTTGCGGAAAATCAGCGGAAACCACCCCAATTGCAAACGCTCCGGTCAGGTGGCGCACCGCGTGGCGCACCGCATCTTCGAGCGAAAGCACGTGACCATTTTTTTTCGCTGTCGCCAGTTCTGCCTCGATCAGGTGGGCGATGACCTCTGTATCTGTCTCGGTGACAAACGTATGGCCCTGGGCCGCCAGCGCATGCTTCAGTTGCAGGTAATTTTCAACAATCCCGTTATGCACTACCACCAGTCTCTTCGTGCAGTCGCGGTGGGGGTGCGCATTCTCCTCGGTGGGGCGGCCATGAGTCGCCCAACGGGTATGGCCGATGCCAAACGTCCCGTGAAGCGGGTGCTGGCGCAACACTTCTTCCAGATTTTTCAGTTTGCCAGGTGCGCGGCGCAATTCCAGCCCATTCGGGCCGCCCGCGACGGCAATCCCAGCAGAATCGTAGCCACGGTACTCCAGCCGCCGCAGACCCTCGAGAATGACCGGGACGGGATCTTTGCCGCCCACATAACCCACAATTCCGCACATAATTCACTCATTGTACGGGGCAGTGGATCATTTACATTGGGCACCGTATTGGCGAGGATGGTTCAGAGAAATCCGCAGGAATGAGGCCGCATCCAATCGCGAGAACGGAGGCACTTTTTTGGGACACAAAGTGCTGTCTCACGGTTCCATTCGATACGTGTACTCTTCAATCACTGGGTTGACGAGCACTTCGCGGGCGATGCGCTCCACTTCCAGTTGCGCCTCCGGCAATGCCAGCGCATCACTTAGCGTGAGCACGAAATACTTGCCCTGGCGGACATCTTCAACACCGCGATATTGCATCTTCCGTAAAGCTCCGTGAATGGTCTGCCCCTGAGGGTCCAGCACGGTCTTACGAAGCATCACATAGACATAGGCCTTCATCGTAGCTGATTATACGTAGATAGGCTGCCGATTTCCCAGAGGCAACCTGCAGACCAGGAGAAATGGATGACGAATTATCTCGAACTTCCCGCCGGGAAAAAGGCTCCGGAAGTGGTTCACGCGGTGATTGAGATACCGGGTGGATCGGTCAATAAGTATGAATATGACAAGACCCTCCACGTGTTTCGGCTGGACCGGAATTTGCATTCGCCCGTACATTACCCGGGCGATTACGGATTTATTCCCAGCACGCTGAGCGAAGATGGCGACCCGCTGGATGTGCTGGTGCTGGTCGATACGCCAAGCTTTCCCGGATGCGTGATGGATGTTCGTCCCATCGGCTTGCTGCTCATGATGGACCAGGGCATCCCCGATGAGAAAGTGCTGTCCGTGGGTCGCAGCAATCCGCGCTATGCCAACGCCTGGGATTACACCGAGATCTACCCGCACATGCTGCGGGAGATCACGCATTTTTTTTCGATTTATAAAGATCTGGAAGGGAAGCGGGTTGAGGTGAAGGGCTGGCACGATGCTGCGCACGCGCGCGAAGCGATTACAGCCTCCATGCGGCGGTTTGAGGAAGCCAAGGCCGCGAAAAAAGCTGCGGCAACAGCAGAAAAGAGTAATATCCTCGCGTTGTAACCGCTGCCACAGAAGTGGAAAGAATTCTTTCCAGCACCCGAAATGACACGAGACTCGCTTTTCAGCGAGTCTCGTTTGCTTGAGGGGAATGCCGCGAATCGAAAATGCTGGCTACTCTTTGGTTGTGGCCCGCCGAATGGAGTTGGTTTCGGCCAATACGCTGTCTGCCGCAGGCGCACCGGCGGGCTGGGATCCACCCAGGCGGATGGAGACGGGCGACGACTGCGATACATCGCCGGAGTGATCCAATCCTTCATACACGATTCGGACGTTGGAGCCAAACCGTTTGTAGGCGTCGTATCGTACGGTCTCTCTCAGGTGCAGGTCATTCGGCAGGCATTTCTTGCAGTCGTCAAAGTGCAGCGTGCCTTCCGCGCGGGTGTAGACCGGGAACCAGTATTTGCCGTCGATCTGTTGCCGATAGGTCGTGAAGGGGATGGAAAGGTCCTCTTGTCCCACGCGGGTGTCGTCCGGAATGTTCTTTCCCCTGGTCACAATAATCTGAAAATCGGATGCGTCCACCCAGATACGCCCCTGAAAATAGCGCCGTCCTTTTTCCACGTGCCGGGGCGTTACGTCGAATACATAGGTCGCCACCCGATCGATCCGCTGCTTACCCACATAGGTCAAGTGGTACTTGCCTACATCTTCCGTGGTAAGAGTGAAGGGAAGCCGATGCTCAATGTCATCAAAATCGGCCGGACTCAAGGCTGCACGCGTTAGCGTGTTATCCGGTTCGTAGACGACCTTTTCCTGCTTCAGCCCGGTGGGGCTGAAGACAATGTCGTCGACCTGAAGATATTCCCCGTCGATGTTGCCAGCGGAATCAATGGAGTCCAGCTTGACGGTGCGTCGGTAGGTGTAATCGCTGAGAGCGCGTTTGAACTGACTTTCTTTGGCGGCGAAACGAAGAATGATCTGCTGCGAGGTGATGCCTACGGGCTGCGACGGATCGAGCGGACCAAAGTCGGCGTCCGACCGCGCCGGGGTAAAACTTTTCAGTCGATTCAGCGATGGAACGGATGGAGTTGATGGAACGGATGGAACCGATGGGGCGAAGGATTGCCACTGAGACTGCGCCATTGCCGGCAGACCCGCTCCCATACAAACGCAGAA